>JAGAAE010000106.1 GCA_017615405.1 Clostridia bacterium
ATGAAAACGGAGAGTTTACGGTGGAATACAGAAACGATACGACGCATCTTCCCGAAGAGTATCTTCCGGTAAGAAACCGTCTTTCATCGTTTATGTCAAAGGATGAAGAATAATGGTTATAATGGGCGTTGATTTAGGGATTGCAAGAACGGGTATCGCCGTTTCGGACGAGGGCGAAAAGTTTGCCTTCCCGAAGGACGTTATAAAAGAGTATAACACCGAAAAACTTATCGGCAGGATATGCGGCAAAGCGAAGGAATACGGCGTTTCTCTTATTGTCGTCGGGCTTCCGAAGAATATGGACGGCACCTTAGGAGAGCGCGCGAAGACCTGTTCCGAGATCGCTCTGAAAATAGGGGAGAAAAGCGGCATCGAGACCCTTTTGTATGACGAGCGGTGTACGACTATGCAGGCGTATAATCTTCTCGATATGAACGACACTTTCGGCAAAAAAAGAAAGGAAACGGTCGACGCCGTTGCCGCAACCGTTATCCTTGAAGACTATCTTTCATATCGCAAAAACAAGAAACTTTTTGACGCCCAGAAGCAGACCCTCGACACCTTTTTATCGTTAGGCGCGATAACAAAGGAGCAATATGATAAAAGCCTGAGCGGGCTAAAAGAGAAGATGAAAATATAGTGAAATGCTATGTACTTAACAAAAAACAAGGCAGGGTTTTATTCCCTGCCTTTTATATATAGTATAAGATTTTTACACCGCCAGTATATCGCTCATATCATAAAGTCCCGCAGGTTTACCTGCTATAAACTTAGCCGCCCTTAAAGCGCCCATCGCAAAGACCTCTTTTGAAAAAGCGGTATGCGAAAGTGATATGACCTCATCGTTCCCGGCAAAAACGACCTCGTGTTCGCCGACTATCGTTCCGCCTCTGACCGAGTGGATGCCGATCTCGTTCTTCGGACGTTTCTGACGTTTTGAATGGCGGTCATATTCATAAGAATACTTACCTTCATTGACCGAGTTAACGGCGTCGGCAAGCATCAAAGCGGTGCCCGACGGCGCGTCAAGCTTCTGATTATGGTGTTTTTCGATTATCTCGACGTCAAAGTCGTCGCCCAAAACGGCGGACGCTTTTTTAATAAGCGAGGATAAGAGATTTATCCCGAGCGACATATTCGCCGTAAAGAAAACGGGTATTTCTTTGGATGTCTCCTTAATAAGCTCAATTTGTTCCTTTGAATATCCGGTCGTTGCGAGGATGCAGGGGATCTTATTTGCCTTCGCAAATTTTATAATATCACCGAGAAGTGAAGGATTTGAGAAATCAACGATAACGTCGGGAATGATATTAACGTCATCAAATCTTTCAAAAACCGGGAATTTGCATTCGGCATTAAAGCGGTCGACACCGCAAACGACCTTAAAATCCTCGCTCTTTTCGCAAAGCGCGGCGATCTTTTTCCCGATATGCCCCGATGCGCCGGATAATAATAAATTCAACATCTTTTAATAGTCCTTTTTTTAATATTTGAGTCCCATTTCGTTAAGTTTCGATTTTATCAGCTCGATATTAGCCTCGCTTGTAGGACAAAGGGGGAGACGAAGCGGTCCCGCGTTCATACCGAGGATATTCATAGCCTCTTTTACGGGTATGGGGTTGACGTCGCAGAACATAGCGTTCATAATACCCGTCGCCCTGACCTGCATTTCGGTCGCTTTTGCCTTGTCGCCGTGAAGATAATTATAGCAAAGTTCGTGCATATAACCGGGCATTATATTCGACAGAACCGATATAACCCCGATGCCGCCTAACGACATAATAGGGACGGTCTGGTCGTCGTTGCCGGAATAGATATCAAGGTCGTCACCGCAAAGATATTTTGTTTCGGCAACGCTCGAAAGGTCGCCGTTCGCTTCCTTTACCGCAACTATGTTTTGGTGCTTTGAAAGTTCCTTGTAGGTCGGGGGTTTGATCGCAACGCCGGTCCTTGACGGAACGTTATAAAGGATGATCGGCTTATTCACACGGTCGGCTATGTAGTTATAGTGGTTAACAAGTCCCGTTTGCGACGCTTTATTATAGTAGGGAGCGACCATTAAAAACGCATCGGCGCCCGCCTTTTCGGCGTCGTTGCAAAGTTCTACCGAGTAAACGGTATCGTTGCTTCCGGTACCCGCGATTATCGGAACTCTCTTGTTTGCCGCCTTGGCGGCGACCTCTATGACCTTAACGTGCTCGTCGTAACGAAGTGTTGATTTTTCACCGGTCGTACCGCAGATAACAAGCGCGTCGATCCCGCCTTTTATTTGTTCGTCCACCAAACTTTCAAGCCGCTCGAAATTGACCGAAGTATCATCATTCATAGGCGTTACGAGAGCTGTTGCCGCGCCTTCAAAAATCCTTTTTTTCATAAAAAAGCCTCCTTGAAGATTGTTGCTGTATATTACTTAACTATCAGTCAAAATATCCCTTTGCCGCAAGAAGCTCGGCGAGCAAAACGCCGCCGCCTGCCGCACCGCGAAGGGTATTATGCGAAAGGCAAACAAATTTATAATCATATTGTGTATCCTCGCGGAGCCGTCCGCAGGAGACCGCCATTCCGCCTTCGAGGTCACGGTGAAGTTTGGTCTGCGGCATATCGTTTTCCTCGAAATAGTTAAGGAACTGCTTCGGGGCATGAGGAAGGTCGAGTTTCTGCGGTTCGCCGCTGAAATTCTTCCAAATATCTTTAATTTGCTCGATGGTCGGTTTATTCTTAAAGGTTACGAAAACCGCCGCCATATGACCGTCGGAAACCGGGACACGAAGGCACTGTGCCGTAAATTTCGGGCTGTCGGCGGGAACTATTTTGCCGTCCTTTATCTCGCCCCAGATCTTGAGCGGCTCGATCTCGCTCTTTTCTTCCTCGCCGCCGATGTAGGGGATAACGTTATCGATTATCTCAGGCCATCTTTCAAAGGTCTTTCCCGCACCCGAGATCGCCTGATAGGTGCAGACAAGAACCTTTTCTACGCCGAACACCTTATCGAGCGGATAAAGCGCCGGAACGTAGCTTTGAAGCGAGCAGTTGGATTTTACCGCAATAAAACCCTTCTTTGTGCCGAGTCTCTTCCTCTGAGCTTCGATTATTTTAATATGATCGGAATTAAGCTCCGGAATGACCATCGGGACGTCGGGGGTCTTTCTGTTTGCCGAGTTGTTGGAAATAACGGGGCATTCCTTCTTTGCATACGCCTCTTCGAGCAC
>JAGAAE010000107.1 GCA_017615405.1 Clostridia bacterium
AGATCGATATCGGAGGAACTAATACAGCAGGAAAAATTGATCCGTCGAAAATTCCCGAATCAGGATACGTTACCGCTGAATTGACAAAGACTTTCGAAAGTAACGACGTATCCGCAGATATAACCGTTAAAGCCGATGGTAAAGTTTACAAATTCCAAAAGGATTTTAATCTGCTTAACGATGCCGGTGAGGTTAGTTCTGTAGAGTTGACGTTCAGCGATTTTACTCTTAGTGAATGATGAACGGAATAATCGTCAAAGCAATATCTTCGTTTTATTACGTCGATTGCTCGGATACAATTTATGAATGCAAGGCCAGGGGGAATTTTCGTAAAACGGGAATTTCCCCCGTTGTCGGTGATAACGTCAGTTTTACCGTTTCCGATTCCGGTTACGCGGTAATAGAAGAAATACTGCCCCGAAAAAGTTTCCTTGAGCGCCCGACCGTAGCCAATATTGAAAAGATAGTTATTGTGTCGTCCTATACCTGCCCCGAACCGAACGCTCTTCTTATCGACAGGCTCATATCCTGTTCGGTTTATAACAACATTGAGCCGATTATCGTTTTCAATAAAAGCGATATGGGTGACTTTTCAAAATGGTATGATATTTATTCCCGCTCAGGCTTTAAAACGTTTGTTATTTCGGTCAAGGACAATATCGGAATAGATCTGCTGAAAGCCGAGATAAGCGACAGCTTTTGCGCCTTTGCCGGAAACTCCGGAGTAGGAAAGTCGAGCGTTATCAACAGTATCTTCGGCGACCTTTCGCTTAAAACCGGAGAGGTTAGTCTTAAACTCGGCAGGGGACGGCATACGACGAGACACACCGAACTTTTTAAAACCGCTTCGGGTGGCTATATCGCCGATACTCCCGGTTTTTCATCCTTTGAATCGGTCGGGGATCTTTATGATTACAAGATGCATTTAGCCGAGACCTTCCCCGAATTTTCGCCCTATGTAGATAATTGCAGGTTTACAAGTTGTACCCATACCTGTGAAAAGGGCTGCGGTGTCCTTGATGCGGTGGAAAACGGCATGATCCAAAAATCAAGACACGAAAGTTACGTGACGATTTTGAATGAACTGAAATCTGTCAAAGAATGGGATCGGAAGAAAATATGACAAAAAGACCGATGCTGCTTGCGGCAATGTCTTTCATTTTTTGTTCCGCCGTTTATTTTTATCTTGGATTTTTCTTTTTTACCGCAAGCCTTCTTTTATGTTTCGGAATGATTGTAATTCTGAATAAATCGCTTTTAAACACGGCACTCTTTGGGCTGCTTTTTCTCTCGCTTTTGCTTTCGGTAATCTCGGTAAACCAAAGAATAAACGCAGCAAAAGATTTGAACGGAAAGAAATTTACCGCCCGGTTCGTCGTTTGCTCGGAAACCGTCTCCAAAAGGAACAAATGCGTGAGCGTCGTCAGTGAGCATAACGGTTTTATAATTGACGGGATGAAGTTTGATCTTTACTATAAAGGCACCGATTTTGAAATAGGCGATAAAATAACCGTCGACGTGGATTCGATAAAGATCGAAGATGAAAAAGCCCTCGAAAAACTGTTCGTAGGCGATTCCTACGGTCGTCTGTGGCTCAATAAAACGGTTAAAAACGAAGGTCACGATCTTTTTTATTATACGATCGGTAAAATAAGGCGGTCGGTCAAAGGATTCTTTTACGATAACCTTTCCTATGGATCGTATGCAACGCTGACCGCGATAATGCTCGGCGATAAAACCGGTCTTTCCCAATCGTTCTATGACGACGTGAAATCTGCTGGAGCAAGCCATCTTATGGCGGTTTCCGGTCTTCATTTGTCGGTTGTAATGGGATTGTTGTTTTTGGTTGTAGAGCGGCTTTTCAAAAATCGTTACCTGCGCTTTTTGATAATCTGCTTTTCGATAGGATTTATATGTGCACTTTGTTCCTTTACTCCTTCGATAGTAAGAGCCGGAATAATGTTTATTACCTTTGCTGTTCCTCCTCTTTTCAAGAGGGATGCCGACCGGCTTTCGGTAATGTGCCTCTCGGTCGTTCTGATGCTATTGTCCTCGCCGCTTTTACTGTTTAATATCTCGTTTCAGATGTCGGTTTCGGCGGTCTTCGCCGTAATGCTGGTCGTCCCCGGGTATACCGAGATAATTAAAAATAAGATCCCGCTGCGGTTAAGTTTTATATACACGATCATAGAGATTTTAGGGATCTCGATATTTGCACAGTTGTTTACGGCGCCTTTCTCGGTCTATACCTTTAAAACCTTCTCGGTAATGGCGCCGCTTACGAATCTGTTTGTCTCGTTTGCCGTTGCATTGGCGCTTCAACTTGGCATAATAGCCTATCTTATAAAGTTTTTGCCCTTTATTTCGGGATATTTGTTATTCCTTGTTGAACGTTTGCTGATATACGTCAATCGAATCATTGAAAGTTTCGGGGAATTCCGTTATTCGTCATTTGGCGTACATAGATTATTCTGCATAATACCGGCTGTCATCTCGGCGGTGCTGGTAGCGGGGATGTATATAATAAACAGGAGGAAAGATAATGCCTTATGATATCAAGACCGACGAAGAAAAACTGTCGGAACAACTGAAAAAAAGCGATCTTTCCGGTGTTTATATCATTTACGGAAACGATACGTATTTAAAGCAATACTATTTTGATAAACTCGTTTCGCTTTCATATTCCGGTGATCCTTTTTTCAATCTTCAGAAGTTCGGGTATGACTGCAATATCCAGGACGTTTATGATGCCGTAAACCAGTTCCCCTTGATGTCGGACAGTAAATGTGTCGTTCTTGACGATTATGACATATTTACCTGCAGTAAAGACGATTTTGATCGGCTTTGCAAGGTTGTACCCGAGGTCGAACAGGGCTGTGTTTTCATAATTAAATTTGATTACATCGACTTTGATCAAAAGAAGGAATCGAAGGTCGTCCGTCTTACAAAAGCGGTGCAAAAGGCCGGCGGACATATTTATAATATTTCTCACAGGAGCAAAGCAAAACTCGTCAGAATGCTGATGAAAAGCGCGGCGCGGCGAAATATCACCCTTCCCGAAAGCGAAGCGACCTACCTTGTGGAAACGGTCGGCGAAGATCTTAATATCCTGCGAAACGAACTTGAAAAACTCTGTCTTTACCGTAAAGACGGAAAGATCACCCGCGAAGATATCCTTGAGGTCTGCGTGACGGATATGAACGCTTCGGTGTACGATTACGTCGGCTGTATAACCGACGGCGACGTTTCAAAGGCGCTTAAATTGCTCGATAAAATGTTCTTTATGAGGGTTGATCCCTATTCGATCCTTTTCAATATCGGTATGGTCTATTGCGATATGCAAAGAGCCCTTGCCGCTAAAAGGTCGGGTAAGACGAAAAACGATCTGATAACCGATTTTGCCTATCCCGATAATATGCGCTTCAAGATCGACAGGGCAAACAGATATCTCGGTCGTTTCGATCGCCCGAAGATCGAAAAAAGTTTTGATTGCCTTATTAAAACCGATAAACTTTTAAAAAGCTTCGGCGGCGACCCGAGGGAACTGCTCGAACAAACGACCGTAGAACTTACGGCGATCCTTTGGGGGGCTGAATTTTGATCAAACTCAAAGAAGCGGTCATCGTCGAAGGGAAATATGATAAGATCGCGCTTTCAAACGTCATTGACGCGACCATTATCCCGACAAACGGTTTTTCGATTTTTAAGGATAAACAAAAACGAAAACTGATCTCGATCTTAGCGCAAAAAAACGGACTGATCGTCATAACCGATTCCGATAAGGCGGGTATGGTCATCCGTTCCTATCTTAAAAACATTTGCCCTCCGGACAGGATCAAAAACGTTTATATCCCGCAGATATCGGGTAAAGAAAAACGAAAAGCAAAGCCCTCTAAGGAGGGTTATATAGGCGTCGAAGGGATCAAAAAGGAATTATTGCTCCAAGCCTTTGATAAATGCGGCGTTCTTGAAGAAGACGGCGGAAAAAGACGAAAACTCACCAAGGCGGATCTTTACGATACGGGATTGTCGGGACAAAACAACAGCTCGTTTTTAAGGGAAGACTTTGCCCTGTTTTCAGGGCTCCCCGGTGGAATGTCGTCAAGCGCGTTTTTGGATGCTGTCAATGCAATATATGATTATGAAGAGTTTTTTGAGGCGGTGAAAAAATGGAAGTCAGAAGAGGACAAAAACTGAAGCTTCTCTATATCATCGAGATATTAAAACACTATACCGACGAAGATCATCCTTTGTCGGCTCTTGAGATATGCGATAAACTTGAACAAAAAGGCATTTCCGCCGAGCGTAAAGCCATTTACAGCGATATCGAGAACCTTGTGAATTTCGGCTATGACGTTATCTTTACCCGCGTTCCGAAACCGGGATATTTTCTGGCGTCAAGAGAATTTGAAACACCTGAAATATACCTTTTATGCGATGCCATAAGGACCGCTAAATTTATAACCCCTAAAAAGTCGAGAGAACTTGTTTCAAAGCTCCAGGGGATGTTGAGTGTGTACCAGATGGCGGGGGTCGAAAGCGGGATTTATATATCCTCCGATCTCAAATGCCGGAATGAGGAAATATTTTATAATATCGATGCCATCTCGAGGGCTATCTCCGAGAAAAAGAAGATATCCTTCAAAT
>JAGAAE010000108.1 GCA_017615405.1 Clostridia bacterium
CGATAGAATTCGGCAAAATTAAACTGCCGTATTTTGATACCGGCGGCGTCGATCATTTTGAATTCTTTAAGGAAAAATGCTATAACGGGCTTTACGAAAAATACGGCAAGGATCCCGAAAAAAGCGTTACAGAACGCCTTGACCACGAGCTTTCGGTAATAAATGAGATGGGATACGTCGATTATTATCTCATCGTCTGGGATTTCGTCCGGTTTGCGAAATCAAAGGGGATACCGGTGGGACCCGGCAGAGGCTCCGGCGCCGGAAGTCTTGCCGCCTACTGCATAGGTATAACGGGTATCGACCCGATAAAATACGACCTCATTTTCGAGCGGTTTTTAAATCCGCAAAGGGTCTCGATGCCGGATTTTGACATTGACTTTTGCTATATAAGGCGACCCGAGGTCATCGACTACGTTATCGATAAATACGGCGCCGACCACGTCGCTCAGATAGTCACCTTCGGAACGATGGCGGCAAGAGCGGCGATGCGCGACGTCGGGCGGGCGCTCGATATCCCCTATTCGGACTGCGACAGGGTGGCAAAAATGATACCCTCCGCCTTAGGAATGACCCTTAACGACGCGCTGAGGATAAACCCGGAGCTTGAAAGATTGTATGAGCGCGATCCGGCGGTCAAAAGACTTTATGACACCGCATTAAAACTCGAAGGTATGCCGCGCCACGCCTCGACCCACGCGGCGGGCGTCGTTATTTCGGACAAGCCTTTAAGCGAATACGTCCCTTTAAGCGTCAACGACGGAATGGTGGTAACCCAGTATACCATGACCGCCCTCGACGAATTGGGACTTCTTAAAATGGACTTTTTGGGGCTTCGCAACCTTACCGTCATCGAAGACTCGGCAAGAGAAATACGGAAAACCGATTCTTCTTTTGATATCGAAAAGATCCCGCTCGATGATAAGGCGACCATCGGGATGATGGCAAAGGGCAACACCGACGGCGTTTTTCAGTTTGAATCGGACGGCATGAAATCGGTGCTTAGAAAGTTCGTTCCCGAAACAATAGAGGATCTTATCGCCATAATATCGCTATACCGCCCCGGTCCTATGGATTCGATCCCAAAATATATCCACAACCGTCACAATCCCGCCGACGTCAAATACGATACCCCGGCGCTTGAACCGATCCTTAAGGTCACCTACGGTTGTATCGTCTATCAGGAACAGGTAATGCAGGTATTCCGCGAGCTTGCGGGCTACTCTTTCGGCAGAGCCGACATCGTACGCCGCGCCATGGCGAAGAAAAAGCACGACGTTATGCGGCGCGAGAGAAACACCTTTGTTTTCGGCGAAAAGGATGAAAACGGAAAGGTCATATGCGACGGAGCCGTGAACAGAGGCGTTGACCAAGCGACCGCCGAAAGAATATTTGATGAAATGTCCGCCTTTTCGTCGTACGCCTTCAACAAGTCCCACGCGGCGGCATACGCCGTGGTGGCATACAGAACAGCGTATCTTAAATGCCATTATCCGACCGTTTACTTTGCGGCGCTTCTGACAAGCGTTCTTGACAATATGTCAAAGATCACAAAGTATTGCGGCGAACTCAGGCGTATGGGAATAAAGCTTTTGCCGCCAGATATAAACGAAAGTGAAAGTGATTTCAAAGCCGAAGGAAATGCCGTTCGATTCGGGCTTTTGGGGATAAAAAACATCGGTATCGGCGCTATAAATAATATACTCAGCCGTCGCCGTACCGACGGAAAATACACCTCTTTTTATGATTTCTGCAAGAGAAACAAGGGTCGCGATCTTAATACAAGATCTATCGAAAGCCTTATTAAAAGCGGAGCTTTCGACGGTTTTTCGGATAACCGTCGCTCCCTGTTGTTAGGCTGTGAAAGAACCGTTTCGGCAGTCAATGAGGAACTCGCGCGCACAAGCGGCGACCAGCTCGACCTTTTCGGGAAAACCGAGGAGATCCCCGAAAACCTTATTCCGAAGGTCGAGGAAATGAGCACCTCGCAAAAGCTTCTGATGGAAAAGCAATCGACCGGCATCTATATTTCAGGACATCCTATGGACTTTTATACCGATTATATTAAATCAAGGGGGACCGTCCCGCTTAATGATATCATAAACGGCAGAATAAAGGACGGTTCGAGGGTGTTTGTTGCCGGGGTTGTCTCGGAGCCGAAGATAAAGAAACTCAAAACAAATTCGGTCATGGCTACCTTTAATATAGACGATTCGACCGCGCTTGTCGACGTTACGGCGTTTTCCTCACCATTTGCCCTGTATAGGGATATATTGAAAGAGGGAACGGCGGTCATCATCCGCGGGAAGGTCGATATCCTCGAAGAAAGCGAGCCGAAGCTTATACTCGAAAACGCCGAAAAGATCCCCGAGTCCGAGCAGCGGGCTCCAAAACCGAAAAAAATCCTGCCGGGGCTTTATTTAAAGGTGCAAAGCGTAAACTCAAGCGATTTTGAAACGGCAAAAATCGCACTCAAAAAATACGCGGGCGATTATCCCGTTACCGTTTTGGAACTCTCAACGGGCAAAAGGTATAATGCCGGCTCTTCTTATAACGTTTCGGGAGACGACGGGCTAATAAAAAACCTTAAAAATCTTCTCGGCGATGAAAACGTTGTGTTTATAAAATAAAAAAACCTTGAATTATCACGAAATTCATTATATAATGTGTTTTGATATGTTTTTGGAGATGATAAAATGAAAACGATCGGAGTATTGACCAGCGGCGGCGACGCCCCCGGTATGAACGCGGCTATCCGTGCCGTTGTCAGGACCGCCATTTCGCTCGGAATGGACGTTAAGGGGATAAGACGCGGTTATAACGGACTTATCGAGGGTGATATCATCGACCTCGATTCCCGCTCGGTCTCGGATATTATTCACAGAGGCGGTACCTTCCTTTATACCGCAAGAAGCCCTAAGTTCAAAACCGAAGAGGGTATGAAGCAGGCGATCGATAATTGCAAAAAATTCGGTATCGAGGGCATCGTTGTCATAGGCGGCGACGGCTCTTACAGAGGCGCCCGTGATCTTTCCGAACGCGGGATCCCCTGCGTCGGTATCCCCGGAACGATCGATAACGACATTTCTTCGACCGATTATACGATAGGTTTTGACACCGCGATGAATACGGCTGTCGAAATGGTCGACCGCATCCGTGATACCGCTCAGTCGCACGACCGCTGCAGCGTCGTTGAGGTTATGGGCAGGCACGCGGGTCATATCGCCGTCCAGACCGGTATCGCCGTCGGCGCTACCGCCATCCTCGTTCCCGAGATCGAGGCAGACGTCGACGCCATAATAGAAAAAATAAAGAATTCAAATTCGTTCGGCAAAAAG
>JAGAAE010000109.1 GCA_017615405.1 Clostridia bacterium
GAGTATGACCGGTTTCGGCAGAGCAAAAAAGAATTTTGACGGATTTGACATAACGGTCGAAATAAGATCGGTCAATCACCGTTTTTTTGAGTTTTCAAGCCGTGTTCCGAGAGCATATATGTTTTTGGACGAAAAAATCAAAAATCTCCTTCAACAAAAGGTATCAAGAGGTAAGGTCGAGGTCTCGGTCATACTTGAAACGACCGACGGAAGCTCGGTCGTCCTCGATATTAACCGCGACTATGCAAACGCCTATATTGACGCGCTTCGTAAGATCGGCAGGGAGTATAAACTTAAGGATGATCTTAAACTGTCATCCTTTGTCGGTGTCAACGATATCTTTGTCTCCAAGCGAAAAGAGATAGATGAAGAGGTAATAACCGACGCGGTCTTATCGACGGTCGACGAGGCATTGGACGCCTTTATTGAAATGCGTGCCGCAGAGGGCAAGCGCCTTTGCGACGACGTGTCATCAAGGGCTGAATTGATCCTTAAAAACGTTTCTTTCGTAGAGGAGCGTTCCCCTGAAACGGTAAGGGAATACAGGGAAAAGATCGAGCAGCGGATAAGGGAACTTATCGGCGACGTCCAGATCGACGAGCAGCGTCTTTTGACCGAAACCGCCGTTTTTGCCGATAAGATAGCCGTTGCGGAAGAAACCGTACGTCTTCGCAGTCATATTAAAGAAATGACCGATCTGTTTTCAACCGGCGGAGTTATCGGACGAAAGCTTGATTTCATCGTTCAGGAAATGAACCGCGAGGCAAACACGATAGGTTCAAAATGCTCCGATATGGAGATAACCAAGGCAGTGGTCGATATCAAGGCGGAAATTGAGAAAATAAGGGAACAGATCCAGAATATTGAATGACCCCGGGAGGAATTAAATATGAGACTTGTCAATATCGGATTCGGTAATATGGTGTCTGCCGACCGCATAATAGTGATAGCGACTCCGGAATCGGCGCCCATTAAGAGAATGGTGCAGGACGCTAAAGAAACGGGTGCGCTGATCGATGCGACCCACGGAAGAAGAACAAGAGCGGTCATAATCACCGACAGCGATCATATTATTCTGACCTATCTTCAATCCGATACCCTTGCCAACAGGATCGTAGAGGATACGGATATCGAGGTTGATGACGATGAATAAGGGAATGCTTTATATTATTTCGGGACCTTCGGGGTCGGGGAAAGATACCGTTTTGAATGAGGTCTTTAAGCGTTGCCCCGAACTTAAATTTTCAATATCGGTCATAACAAGACCTATGCGCGAGGGCGAGACCGCCGACGGAAAATACCGTTTTATATCAAAAGCGGAATTTGAAGAAATGATAGAAAAGGATCAACTTCTCGAGCATAACGAATACGTCGGAAATTATTACGGAACTCCGAGAAAATTCGTAGAGGACTGCTTGAATGCCGGCAAAGACGTGATGATAGAGGTCGACGTAAACGGCGCAAGACAGATAAGGGAAAAGGTTCCCGAAGCGGTGAGCATTTTCGTCTGCCCGCCGTCATTTGAAGTCCTTAAAAAGCGTCTTACCGACAGAGGGACCGACGGTCCCGAAGCGGTCCGGCAACGTCTTACCGAATCTGTCGGAGAAATAAAGAAAGCGATTGACTATGATTATATCGTCATCAACGACGATCTGAATGAAGCGGTTGAAAATACCGTTTCGATCATAAAAGCTTCAAAACTCAAATCTGAAAGAAATACCGCGTTAATAAACGGTATTGTCAACCAATAAGAAGGAAGGAAACCAGTATGTTAAACGAAAATTTAGGAAAACTCATCGAGGAATACGATAACCGTTACCGCCTTGTCATCGACATTTCGAAATGTGCGAGAAACGTATCGAAAAGGGCTGAAGCTGAAGGCGAGATCCTTATCAAAAAGCCCGTAAGTATCGCTATCGATAAATTGGCGTCCGAAATAGACAAGGGCTGATTTTTCGGGCACTTTAAAGGCAAAAAAGGAGGCATTGGTCATGGACCGTTTAGCTGTTAAGGTTGTATTGGACGGCGCTGTCGGGTCCTATGATAAACGTTACTCCTATTTTGTGCCTGACGGTCTTAAAAAAAGGGCGACCCCCGGATGCCGTGTAACCGTTCCGTTCGGAAACGGGAATATAAAAAAGCAGGGGATGATAATCGAAAATGCGACCATCCCCGACGATCCCAAAATAAAATATATATCAAGCGTGCAGGACGATGAGCCTATTCTGGACAAAGAAATGCTGTTGCTTTGTTCTTATATGAAAGAGCGATTGTTTTGTACCTATTATGATGCCATAAACGTGATTCTTCCTGCCGGGCTTAAACTCAGGCTGGAGGAATTTTATTCTATAAACGGCGATTTTGCCGATTATTCGATGCTGAGCGGCGCCGAAAAAGAGATTTTCGATAAGATAAAAGAGGCAGATACCGTTTCTGTCAAGGATCTTAAAAATCTATCGGAAAACTACCGCGAGACACTGCGGTCGCTTGTAAAAAAAGACGCGATCATAAAAAGCGGAGAATCAAAGAGAACGGTGGGAGATAAGACCGCAAAATATGCTGAGATCTGCGAAAACGTCACCGACTTTTCGGGTCTTTCCGAGCGTCAGCGCGAAGTGGCTGAGGTCATTTCGGTCTCGGGATGCGTAAGCGTTAAGGAGATAATGTATTTTACCGGCTGTTCTGTCTCGGTCATAAACAGTCTTCAAAAAAAGGGCGTTATCAATCTTTTTGAAAAACAGATCTTTCGTCTGCCTTATAAGATAAGGGAAAAAGGAATACAAACCAAGATCGATCTTAATGAGGAACAACAAAAGGCATACGACTCTCTTAAGTCCCGCCTTGACGGCGAAAAGGGCGACGTAAGTCTGCTTTACGGAGTGACCGGCAGCGGAAAGACGAGCGTTTATATAAAACTTGTCGACGACGTTGTCAACAGTGGCGCGGGAGCGATAGTAATGGTCCCCGAGATAGCCCTTACGCCCCAGACCGTCGAACTCTTCGGCAACCGCTACGGAAACAGGATCGCCATTTTACACAGCGATATGTCGATAGGACAAAGAGCGGATGAATACAGGCGTTTAAAAAGCGGGAGCGCGACCATTGCGATAGGGACGCGAAGCGCCGTATTTGCCCCTGTGAAAAATCTGAAACTCATCATTATCGACGAGGAACAGGAGCATACCTATAAATCGGAAAAAAGCCCGAGATTTCATACGAGGGATATTGCGTATTTTCGCGCAAAATACAATAAATCGTTGCTTGTTTTGTCCTCTGCGACCCCGTCGGTTGAAAGTTATACCTTAGCTAAAAACGGGAAATACGGCTACTGCGAAATAAACAACCGATATAACGACGCTAAACTGCCGAGCGTGACGGTAGTCGATATGACAAAGGAAGTGAAATCGGGCAACCGATCCGATATCAGCACTGTTTTGGCGCAAAAGATCGAGGAGCGTCTCAACAACCGTAAACAGGTCATTATTCTCTTGAACCGCAGGGGTCATAATACGCATATATCCTGCCCTTCGTGCGGATATACCGCCGTTTGTGAGGATTGCAGCGTTTCGATGACCTACCATTCGGCAAACAAGCGAATGATGTGTCATTATTGCGGAAAATCGATCCCCGTTTTGAAAAAATGTCCCGAATGCGGGAATGAATTTTTGAAGTTTTCGGGTGTGGGTACGCAAAAACTTGAGGAAGAATTGAAACTCTTGTTCAAGGACGCGAAGATACTTCGCCTCGACGCCGACACGACCCTTTCGCGAGACTCCTTTTCCACCGCATTCAAGGCATTCTCCGACCACGAATACGACATAATGATAGGCACCCAGATGGTCGCAAAGGGTCTTGATTTTCCGAACGTCGATCTTGTCGGGGTCATAGGAGCCGACAGAGCCTTTTATTCGGACGATTTCAGGGGCTTTGAAAGGACCTTTTCGCTTCTGACCCAGGTCGTCGGACGAGCCGGACGAAGCGGCGGAAATTCCGAAGCGGTAATACAGACAAACAACGTATCCGACAACTGCATAGTATTTGCCTCGCGCCAGGATTATAAGGCGTTTTATGAAGAGGAGATCCTGACAAGGAAGGTTATGATCTACCCGCCGTATTGCGATATTTGTATGGTCGTGACCTCTTCGTCGGATGATAAGGCTGCAAACGATGCGGCAAACGAGATCAAAGAAAATGTCATTAAAAATATCGGCGAAAAACATAAAGACGTAAAACTTTATATTCTCGGACCCATCGCGGCATCGGTCGTAAAGGTCAATGGGAAATACCGTTACCGAATGCTTATTAAGTGTAAAAATACGCATGATTTTCGCGATCTTCTTCGAGAAAGTATGGATATTAAACGAAAAACCGACCTTTCGGTATACGTTGATATAAATCCCGAAACGGTTATTTGAACGGAAACTGTAAAAATAGGTGATATGTATGGCAAAAAGGAATATCGTTAAAATAGGGGACGACGTGCTGAGAAAGGTATGCCGTACCCAGCTTACCTTCGATGAGAGGCTTCATCAGATACTCGACGATATGGCTGAGACAATGTATGACGCCGACGGCGTCGGTCTTGCGGCTCCTCAGGTGGGCATTTTAAGAAGATTTTGCGTAATAGACGTCGGTGACGGTCTTATTGAACTGATCAACCCGGTAATTACAAAACAATCCGGGACTCAAACCGACGATGAAGGCTGTCTTTCGATACCGGGAAAGTCCGCGAGCGTTACGAGACCTATGAACGTTACAGTCAGAGCGCAGGACAGAAACGGAAAAAACATTACGATTTCGGCGGAAGGTCTTAAAGCGAGGGCGTTTTGCCACGAGATCGATCATTTAGACGGCGTATTGTATATCGACAAAGCGGAAAAGACGCCCAAGATTTGATAAATAAGAGGAAAAAACAGTATGAAGATCGTTTTTATGGGTACCCCCGATTATTCGGTGAAAACCCTTGAAAAATTGATAAATTCGCATCATGAAGTGGTAGGCGTTTTTGCTCAACCCGACAAGCCTGTCGGAAGAAAACACATATTGACCGCACCGCCCGTGAAGGTTTGTGCGCAAAATTGCGATATTCCTGTTTTTCAGCCTTCTACCCTCAGAGACGGCGAGGCACTGAGAATAATAAGCGATCTTTCGCCCGATATCATCGTCGTCGTCGCCTACGGTAAGATATTGCCGAAAGAGATACTCGATTACCCGAAATACGGCTGTGTTAACGGTCACGCATCGATATTGCCGAGGCACAGAGGCGCTTCTCCCATTCAATGGGCGATCTGCTGCGGCGATACCGAGACCGGCGTTACGGTAATGAAAATGGACGAAGGTATGGACACCGGTGATATCATCGACGTTGTAAAGACTGCTATCGGGAAAACCGAGACGGCGGAAGAGCTTTTTGAGCGGCTTTCTCATATTTCAGCCGACCTTATGCTTAAAGTCATTGATGATATTGAAGAGGGAAAAGCAAGCTTTAAAAAACAGCCTGACGAGGGCGTCACCTACGCACCGATCATTAAAAAAGAAATGGCACATCTTGATTTCACTCAGGACGCCGAAACCCTTTGTAATATGGTGAGAGGCTTTTATTCGTGGCCATGCGCGTATACCGTTTTATGCGGAAAGCGGATCAAGATAATCGAAGCAGAGGCTGTCAGACATAGATACGGAGAATGCGGAACGGTCGTTGAAAACAGAGGTGAGCTTATTGTTTCCTGCGGAAATGACACCGCCCTTAAACTTTTGACCGTTCAGCCCGAAGGATCAAAAGCAATGACCGCGGCGATGATGCTGAACGGAAACAGGATCCCGCTTGGTGAAAAGGCGCAATAGTATGGTAAATGCAAGAAAAACGGCGGTCGGCATCCTGATAAACGTCCTCAACGACGGAGCATATTCAAATATCGCGATCAAAAACGAACTTGACGGTTCACGACTTGAAAGGGAAGATAAAGCCCTTGCAACGGCGCTTGTTTACGGCGTTTTGGACCGGAAAATAACAATTGACTACGTTATCTCAAAATACGTTAGAAAAAGTGTCGAAAGAATTGCTCCCGTAACGCTGAACGCTTTAAGGATCGCGCTGTATCAGATAATGTTTATGGATAAGATCCCGCAAAGTGCGGCGGTAAATGAATCGGTAAACCTTGTCAAAGGGTCAAAAGAAAGGTATAACGCCTCTTTTGTAAACGGTGTTTTAAGGTCGTTCCTTCGCGAGCCTGCAAAAATGCCCGCCGGCGATGACGCCTATTCGATTAGCGTCAGGTATTCCTGCCCCGAGTGGATAGTTTCGGGATTTATCAGCGATTACGGCATCGCGACTGCGATAAAACTTCTTGAGGAATCGCTTAAAAAGCCTCCGGTTTGTCTTAGGGTCAACACACTGAAAACCGACCCGGAAAAACTGATCGACGTTCTGAAAAAAGAAGGCATTAAGGCGGAAAAATCGCCGATCGAAGGCGCTTTGACTGTCAATTCAACTATGGATATTGCCAATTCCGAGGCGTTCAACGACGGGCTTTTTCACGTTGAGGATCCGGCATCGCAAAAAATGCTTTCAAAGGTCGGATTTCGCGAAAATATGCGGGTGCTTGACCTTTGCAGCGCCCCCGGCGGCAAGGCGTTTACGGTCGCCGAATACCTTGAAAACAACGGCGAGATCGTCGCCTGCGATATGTATGAACACAGGGTAGAACTGATTAAAAAAGGCGCTTCCCGTCTCGGAATATCGATAATAAAGCCTTTTGTCAACGACGCGACCGGGATAAACAAAGACCTTGGTTTATTCGACGTCGTTTTGTGCGACGTACCGTGTTCCGGGCTTGGTGTAATAAGAAGAAAACCCGAGATAAAGTATAAGAAAATCAACGAAAACGATTATGATTTACTACTAAGAACCCAGCAAAAGATCGTCGAAAACGCCGATCGGTATTTAAAGCCCGGCGGCACTCTCGTTTATTCGACCTGTACGCTTAAAAGAGCCGAGAACGAGGATCAGATAACCTCTTTTCTTGACAAACACGGCGATTATGATGTAAAATATAATGTCAACTATATGCCGCATATTGACGGCACCGACGGTTTTTTTACGGCAATTCTCTGCAAAAAAAGGTGATATTATTCAAAAAACGGATATTTGCTCTTTGAGTAACGAGGAAATAAAAGAGCTTGTTTCGCAACTCGGTGAGCCTGACTATCGGGCGGCGCAGATAACAAAATGGGTAAGAAGCGGTATATCCTCCTTTGACGATATGAATAATATTCCTAAAAGCCTTCGGAATAAGCTTGAGGAAAAATGTTATATCGCAAGCGTGGCTCTTGTCAAAAAACTCGTTTCAAAGATCGACGGAACGGTAAAGTATCTGTATAGGCTTTCCGACGGTGAATGCATAGAGTCGGTTTTGATGAAATATGAGCACGGCTACACCGTCTGCGTTTCGACCCAGGTCGGTTGCCGTATGGGATGCAAATTCTGCGCGTCGGGACTTTTCGGACTGACGAGAAACCTGACCGCTTCCGAGATATTGGCTCAGATCCATTTTGCCGCGAAGGACAACGGTATACGGGTCTCCAACGTCGTTATGATGGGAATGGGCGAGCCGCTCGACAATTTTGATAATTCCATAAGATTTCTCGAGCTTGTCGGCGATAAGGACGGATTGGGCATTGGCTACCGGCATATATCCCTTTCGACCTCCGGACTTGTTCCAATGATAAAAAAACTCGCCGGATATGACCTTCCGATAACCCTTTCGGTATCTCTTCACGCACCGAGCGATGAGATAAGAGATACAATAATGCCGATAAATAAGAAATGGAATATTGCCGAGCTTATAGAAGCCTGCAAGGAATATCAGAAAGTGACGACGAGACGGATATCCTTTGAATATGCTCTTATGGACGGTATTAACGATACACCGGAATGTGCAAAACTTCTGGCGGTGAGGCTTAAAGGACTTATGTGCCACGTAAATCTTATCCCGGCAAACCCCGTCAAGGAAAATTCATTTAAAAAACCCGACGTTTCAAGGATAAAACGGTTTAAAATGTTGCTTGAAGAGCAGGGCGTCAACGCTACCGTCAGACGAACGCTCGGCTCGGATATAGACGCTTCGTGCGGACAATTAAGAAAAAAGGAGGGTGCTTTGCGATGCTGATATTCAGCAAAAGCGACAGAGGATTAAAGCGTGACGAGAATCAAGACAGCGTGTATACCGGCTTCTTGTCCGATAATTCTGCTTTTGCCGTCGTTTGCGACGGAATGGGCGGAGTCGGCGGCGGAAGTCTTGCAAGTTCGGTAGCCGTCGAAGAGATCGTCAGTTATATCAACAAATCCTACACCCGAAGAATGAGCCGCGATTCGGTCCTTTCTTTGATGAAAAATGCCTTGACGTCTGCCAATATGCGGATATATGAAAAGGCAAAAGAGGATCCTGAATTCGACGGAATGGGGACGACGGCTGTCATTCTGATAGTCAGAAACAGTTTTGCGCTCATTTGTCATGTCGGCGACAGTAGGGCATATCTTATAAGTGACAAAATATCCCAGATAACGCGGGATCATTCGGTCGTTCAGACCCTGCTTGAAAACGGAAAACTGACCCCTGACGAAGCAAAAAGCCACCCGAGGAAAAACATCATAACCCGTGCGCTCGGCGTTGAAAAAGAGGTCCTTCCCGATTTGACCGAACTTCACATCGAGATCGGGAACACCGTTTTGCTTTGCTCCGACGGTCTTACAAACTACGTTGATGAAAGCAGTATCATAAAGACCTTTGAAGATAATGATATTTCCGAGGTCGCGGAAAAATTGGTGGATATCGCCAATGCAAACGGCGGTGGGGATAATATAACCGTCGTGACCGTAACCCTCTGATTTTTATGAGAATCGATTTTCACTCAGTAAAGGATGAATGATATGGATAAATATGTCGGCAAGCGCCTTGACGGTCGCTATGAGATCGAAGAAATAATCGGAATAGGCGGTATGGCAGTCGTATATAAGGCTCATGATAACATCGAAAACCGTACCGTAGCCATTAAAATACTTAAGGATGAGTTTGTTTCAAACGACGAATTTATTCGCCGCTTTAAAAATGAATCGAGAGCCATTTCGATGCTTTCTCATCCGAATATCGTAAAGGTATATGACGTCAGCTTCGGTGATCTTATACAGTACATTGTTATGGAATACATCAGCGGCGTTACCCTGAAAGAGTATATCGAGCATAAAGGATGCCTTCGCTGGAAGGATGCGGTATACTTTACGATCCAGATATTAAAGGCATTGCAGCACGCCCACGATAAAGGCATAGTCCATAGGGACGTAAAGCCGCAGAATATTATGGTCTTGCAGGATGGATCCATCAAGGTCACCGACTTCGGCATCGCCCGTTTTTCAAGAAGCGAGCAAAGAACGATAACCGATAAGGCGATCGGCTCGGTCCATTATATCAGCCCCGAACAGGCAAAGGGCGAAAAGACCGATGAAAAGGCGGACGTATATTCGGTCGGCGTTATGCTCTATGAAATGCTGACGGGCAGACTTCCGTTTGACGCCGAAAGGGCTGTTTCGGTAGCTATAATGCAACTTCAGAGCAATCCGAAATTACCGACCGAAATCAATCCGTCGATACCGCTCGGTCTTGAGCAGATAACAATGCACGCGATGCAGAAACTGACCGAAAGAAGATATCAGTCGGCGGCAGAGATGCTTTGCGATCTTGAAAGATTCAGAAAAGACCCTGAGGTGACCTTCGGGTATACCTATTTTGTCGATAATTCTCCAACGAAATTCGTCAACACCCCGGTCGTTGCCCCCGTCGTTCCAAACGTCAATGAAATACCGCAAAATCCCGAGATCCCCGACGAGCCGGAGGAGGAAAAGAAGAGCGGTTCGACCATACCTGTCCTTGCCGGGATAGCGACGGCTCTTATCGCCGTGCTTGTCATTCTCGGTGTTATTTTCATTCCGCGACTTTTCCAATCGGGCGAGGACGTTGAATGTCCTGACTTTACCGGTATGACGCAGGAAGAGGTCAAAAAGAGCGAACACTATAAGACCTTTACCATCGAATTTGAGGAAAAGATCACAGAAGACGAATCCAAGGTCGGAAAGGTCATTGATCAGAATCCGAAGATCGGCAAGAAGGTCAAAAAGAGCGTAAATACAAGGATAATCCTTTATTTTGGTGCACTTGAGGGAGAGAATCTGACAGTTCCGAACATTTACGGAATGCCGAAGGATCAGGCTGTAAGAGAACTTAAAGCTCTGGGACTCGACTATATTTCGGATTCGATAGAGAGCGATGACAGTGATGCCGATACCGTTATCAAAACAGATCCTAAGGTCGGAACAAAGGTCAAAAAGAACGATAAGATAAGGATATATATCGGCACCGGTAAGGCGAACGTGCCTATTCAAGTTCCGGATGTTGTCACATTCAAGCAGGACTCCGCAAAGGATACGCTTAAAGATGCGGGCTTTACCAACGTTAAAACCGAGTTGGTACCGATAACGAAAGACTTTGGAAACTATTTCAACAATAATTTTAAAGGTAGTGAAGGCTACGTTGTTTCGCAAGATCCCGCCAAGGACACCTCAACCAGCCGGGATACTCAGATAACCCTTAAAGTCAGCAACGGAACGGTAAATACAAATGTCAAATTTTCATTTGACGCTGAATCATTCATAGATAATATGAACGGAGCC
>JAGAAE010000110.1 GCA_017615405.1 Clostridia bacterium
CGCGCTCTTAGGCGTTGCGATCGCAGTTAAAGCCCCCGGCGCACTCGATAAAATGAGCGGGAAAATACGGCTTGTCGCCGTTCCCGCCGAGGAGCTTATAGAATTAGACTATCGCAAGCAGTTAAAAAATGACGGCGTTATCAATTACTACGGCGGCAAGGCTGAGTTTTTGTATCGCGGCTATCTCGACGACGTCGATATGACCTTTATGATCCACACCTCTCACAAAAAGGAGCATACCGGCAGGTTACAGATCGATGCGGGAAACAACGGCTTTTTGAACAAAACTTATGAGTTTACGGGCAAGGCGTCCCACGCGGGCGGAAATCCGCAGGATGGCCATAACGCCCTCTATGCAGCGACAACAGCGCTCGGCGCGGCAAACGCTTTAAGGGAGACCTTTGTTGACGGCGATCACATACGTTTTCACCCGATAATCACCGAAGGCGGTGCCACGGTGAACGCCATTCCCGAAACGGTGAAGGTCGAAAGTTACGTTCGGGGCGCTACCGTTAAGGCAATCAAAAGCGCCGACGAAAAAATCAACCTTGCATTTGCGGGCAGTGCCGCGGCGATGGGCTGTAAACTCTCGATAGATGACCTTTTCGGTTATATGCCGCTTAATAACGACAAGACCCTGACAAAAGCATTTATAGCCCTCGGGAATGAACTTTTCGGCGAAGGAAACGTTATCAACGAAACCGATTCGATCGGTACTATCTCTACCGATATGGGTGATATCTCGACCGTCATTCCCTCCATACATGCGCATATCGGCGGGGCTTCCGGTTCGGGTCACGGTGCGGATTATTATATCACCGATCCGGAATTTGCCGTTTTGGAGAGCGCAAAATTTCAGGTGTGTTTCCTTGAAACTCTGCTTGAAAACAACGCAGGGACGGCGAACGAGGTAATAAAGAGCAAAAACCTCACCTTTGCTTCAAAGGATGAATATTTCGCCGCCATTGATTCTTACAACAAGCATATTGACGCCGTCATCTGCAATGACGACGGCACGGTGACAATTAGATACAAATAAAAAAAGAAAGCATTGATTTGAGTAGAGATCAATGCTTCTTTTGTTTGAATTTTAATACTTTACCCTTTTAAACCTAAATCCTTCCTTTTCGAGCAGGGCTTTTATTCCGTCGTCACCGATAAAGTGCATCGCGCCGACGGCGAAGAAAACGGTTTTTCCGCTCTCTAAATACTCTTTCGCCTTTTCGACCATTCCTATGTTTCGCTCGGTCAGCAGTTTCTCATTGAAATCCTCGACGATCTTCTCTTCTTCGGCGGTCAGACCCTCGATCTCTTCATCATCTTCGGCAAACTCTTTGATTTTATTTTCGTCACCTTCAAGCCAAAGCTCATAAAGTTTATTAAGCCCGCTTACCGACTTATCGATATCGTCGATCTCGCTTTTAAAAGCAATTGTATAATACTCATCAGGAGCGTTTACAAGAAGATCGTTCTGGAAGTCCGAGCTTTCGACCTCAAGCACCTCCCGATCGGCGGAATAAGCATCCTTTATAAGGAGTTCATCCATTCCTTTATTTGTTTTAAGATCCGCCATCTTTATGATCGCCTGATTATACAGCTGATACCAAAGAGCCGGCTTAAAATTATCATACACCTTGTTGTAGAGTTTTTGCTCCGTTAAGAGCGTTACGAGTTTATTATAAAGCTCCTCAGGGATGTGATCGGTTATGGTCGACCCGTCGTCATACATAAATAAGAGTACGTCATCCTGCTGCTTCGACATATCCTTCGAATAGGCTATGCTATCAAATTCGACAGCCAGTGCATCGCATTTTTTCAGGGTCGGCTGCAGGCGTTTTAAGATCTCCTTGCTCCTTTTATCACCCGCGTGGATCGTTCCGAAAAAGTATATGACTCTCCCGTTTTTATCGGTCGCTTGCCATAGGAAAGGCGCGTCGGTTTCGCCCGTTTTTTCGGTTTTGTCCTTTTTATCGGAAGCGGTATCGGTTTTTGCGGTGGTGTTTTTCTTTTTATCGTCAGTGCTTTTGCCGCAGGAGGTTACTGCAAAGATCAAAAGCAGGCTTAGAAGTATCGCGATCAGACGTTTCATCATTTTATCATTTCTCCATTTTTTAAAAAATCATAACTAAATTTTATTGCACCGATCAAAAAATGTCAACAAAAAAGTCAAAATCGCCGAAATCAAACAAAGTGTATTCTAAAATGATTGACATCATTACGTTCGTTTGGTATAATATTGTCGGAAACGTTCTTGTCATAACTGGCATTAATTGGCGATGTCAGTTCACCGGCTTGAGCGTTTCTTATATTTATTATAAATATTGACAATTTCACCGCCGCTTAGTATACTATTATCGGAGTGGCTCCGGTTTACGCGTAACGCGTGTTCCTAACGGACTGTATCAAGGTCATAGGGAAGATCAGATCCTCTCTTTTTCAATTTTTTAAGTTAAATCGCGGCTTTAATACGGATCGGGAAGGTGTAATATGGACAACAATCGAATATCTTTAAAGCGCGGCAAAATGGAAACGCTTGCTGCCGCTATAATAAAGTCAAGATACGTAATCTTCGTCGTTTTTGCCATTATGGCGTTTTTCTGCTCTTTTACGGTCGGCAAGGTCAAAACGAACAGTGATCTGACCGCGTTTTTGCCTTCCGATTCCGAAACAAAGCAGGGACTTAGCATTATGGAGGACGAATTTGACTCGTTTTCCTCCTGCCAGGTCATGCTTGAGGGCATCTCTTTTGAAGATGCACAAAACCTTTCGACAGAGATCTCAAAAATAAAGAACGTTGCCGCCGTTCAGTTCGACGATACTTCGTCCCACTATAAGGATAGGTCGGCGATGTTTTCGGTGACCTTCGATACCGCAGGCTCGGATCCGGGGGTCGAAAAGGCAATTAACCGCATAGAAAAAATCTCAAAACCCTATAAAACGTATATTTCGACCGATTCAACGGGCAACTATTCAAAAAAATTATCCGACGAAATGGGCTTTGTTATTGCGGTTGCCGTTCTGGTCATACTCGCCGTTTTGCTCTTTACATCCCGCAGTTATTTCGAGCTTATCATATTTGCGGCGGTCTTCCTCTCCGCCGGGCTTATGAATATGGGAACGAACTACCTTCTCGGAACGATATCGTCGATAACAAACTCCGTAGCCGTCATTCTCCAGCTGGCGCTGGCTATTGATTACGCCATCATTTTTATGCATCGCTACGCCGACGAATCCTCCCGCGAGCCCGACAAAAAAGAGGCTCTTATCAGGGCGCTTTCAAAATCGATCGTTGAAATATCGTCATCAAGCCTTACGACCATCGCGGGGCTTGCGGCGCTGACGATGATGCGTTTCAGGCTCGGTTACGACCTCGGCTTTGTTCTTATGAAAGGGATCGTTTGCAGTATGCTTACGGTATTTCTCCTGATGCCGGGGCTTGTCTACGTCTTTGCAAAGCCGATCGAAAAGACGACCCACCGTAATTTCGTGCCGAAGATAAACTTTTGGGGTAAACTTCTTGCAAAAAAGATCCCCGTATTCCTTATTATATTCGCTTTGATCGTTCCGGCATCCGTATTCCTCTCTTCAAAGGCCGATTTTGCCTTTTCGGGCGAAAAGGTCACGGACATTATATCGTCCGATTCAAGGACGGCGATGCACAAAATAAACGACACCTTCGATCCCGATACTTCGATGGTAGTTCTGGTGCCGGGCGGCGATTATTAAAAGGAAAAGGTGATTTTGGAAAAAGTAAGCGACCTTCCCGATATCAAGATCGCAAACGGCATTGCAAATATTGAAATATCAGAGGGTATGACCCTTACCGACCGCTACACAAAGGAAAAATTTGCCGCTCTTTTCGGTATCGACGATAAATCCTCCGAAAGACTGTTCAGCGCATACGCACTTGAGCACAATATGCTCGGATCAATGCTGAAAAAAGAGGAACTTGAACTGCCTTTGATAGATATTCTTTCCTATCTTATCGAAAAGATCGATCAGGGACTCGTCCCGCTTTCCGACGAACAAAGGGCGGTTTTAAGTGAAAAAAGAGGAATGGTCGAAAAGGTCGTCAGCCAATTAAAGGGCAAAACCCATGACCGCCTTATACTGACCGCTTCGGTCACCGCCGAAGGAGAGAAGAGCACGAAACTCCTTAAAGACGTCCGCTCGATCGCCGAGGAACAGTACGGCGAGGGTAAGGTCTGTATCACGGGGCAGATAACCAGCGCCGCCGACCTTCGCGACTCATATAAAAGCGACTCTGTTCTGATAAGCGTCCTGTCTATCGCCTTTGTATTTATGATCCTGCTTTTCACCTTCAGAAGTCCCGTCACGGCGGCGTTGCTCGTATTTGTTATTCAGGGCAGTATATGGATCAATTTTTCGGTCACATTTCTTAAAGGTGATTCGCCCGCATTCGTAACGAATATGATCGTTTCGGCGATCCAGATGGGTGCCACGGTCGACTACGCCATCGTTATGACCAGCCGTTATAAGGCTTTGCGCGAGCGCTTCCCAAAACGCGAAGCGATGATCCGCGCCGTAAACGAATGCTTCCCGACCGTTCTGACGTCGGGGCTTATGCTGACCCTTGCCGGGATGCTGATCGCCTTTAATGTAAGCGACGTTTACGTCGGGCATATCGGACTTGCCGTCGGGCGCGGCGCCGCGATCTCGGTCGTACTCGTTCTGACCGCTCTGCCTCAACTGCTTATCCTGTTTGATAAACTAATGCAAAAAACGACCTTAAAGATAAAGAAAAAAGACACATAAAACATAGCCCCGTCGGATAATCCGACGGGGTCAATTTATATTCGGTGTATTATTTTATCCGTTCAAAATACGGCAGGTCGGCAAGGGTAACGGGAACCGATATTTCCCTGTTGCCCGAATACTCTTTTTTGTCAAACCCGCGCCAAAGCCCTTCGGGCAGACAGATCTTTCTGACGGTCTCGCCCTTTTTGATGACCGGAGCCACAAGAATATCTTCACCGAGCATAAAGGCATCCTTGACCGTTTCAAAACCGCTGTTCGGGAAGTTGTATTCAAGCGGGCGCAAAATGGGTTCGCCGGTTTTTACGGCGTCGCCGACCAATTCCATTATTTTCCCCGAAAAATTGTTATGCAAATCGTGCGCCGCTTTTATAAGTGCCAGAGCATCCTTGTCGACCGCTTCCCACGGAGCCCACGAAAACTGCATCATCGGGAAAAGGGCGGAGCACTGCGCCATACGGACGAACAACTCGCTGTCGACCGCCGTACCGAGTGCTCTGTCGAGCCACTCGCCCCCGCCGACCATGTCGGGACAGATAAAGGGATGACCCAACATACCCTGCAGGATCGCATTGGGGATAAGGGAGTTAAGCCCGTCGTTTTCCCAGGAATGACGCTTGTCTCTGAGACGCTGGATACTGCGTTTGCCGCCGCCCTTGAAGGTATCTTTATACTCATGAAAACGGTATTTCGTTCCGAAATCGTTCCATGCGATATTCCGCTCAGCCGCGGTAAATTCGTCATTTGCCCCGCCGTTTATCGGATTGTCAGCCGTATAGTCTTCAAGGGAGCCGCCGTCAAATTTGAAGCCGTCGACACCGTAATCATCCATCAGTTTTTTGAGCTGACCGTCAAGAAGATCGCGGTC
>JAGAAE010000111.1 GCA_017615405.1 Clostridia bacterium
ACGTCGCCGCCCTGCATTTTTGTAAGATCGCCTATAATGTGTTCAAGATAGTCGGATTCAAGTCCCGTATTGCCGCAGGAGCCGATTTCTTCCTTGTCCGCCAGTATCGCGACTGCGGTATTTTCGGGATCCTTGACGTCTAAGATCGCCGCAAGGGCGGGGTAGGCGCAAACGCGATCGTCCTGACCGTAGCCGCCTATCATTGATCGGTCAAAACCGATATCACAGGACTTGAAGGCGGGAACGAGTTCAAGCTCCGCCGAGAGGAAATCCTCTTCGGTAACGCCGTATTTTTCATTGAGAATATTTATGATATTGAGTTTTACGAGCTCGCTTTCGTCATCGCTTTTAAAGGGACGGCTTCCGATAAGAACGTTTAATTCCTCGCCGCGAATGCCGTCGGATAAGGTGCGTTTTGACTGTTCGGCGGCAAGGTGGGGGAGAAGATCGTTGACGACGAATTTCGGGTCGCTTTCGTCTTCTCCGATATTGACGTCGATAACGCTTCCGTCCTTTTTAACAAAAACGCCGTGAAGGGCGAGCGGGGTCGTCGGCCATTGATACTTTCTTATACCTCCGTAGTAATGGGTCTTGAAAAGACCGAGTTCGATCTCCTCGTAAAGCGGATTGGGTTTCAGATCGAGACGGGGCGAATCGATATGCGCGGCGGTGATGTTTATACCGCTTTCACACGGCTTTTTACCGATGATCGCAAAGGCGACCGTCTTGCCGCGGTTGTTGAAATATACCCTGTCTCCGGCATTATATTTTTTGCCCTGCTTAAAGGCGACAAAGCCCTTCTTTTCGGCAAGGGCAACGGCGGTTTTGACCGCTTCTCTTTCGGTTTTTGCCTTGTTCAGGAAAGATTTATAACCCGCGCAAAACTTTTCGGTCTCGATCATAACATCCTCATCGACCCGCAGAAGTCCGTTTTTTCGGTTAAGTAAAAGCTTTTCCTTTAATTCTTTTGCTGTCATTTTTCATTCCTCCGTGTATTTGTGAAAAATCTCTGATATTTCGTTTATGTATTTTTGAATTTCTTTATTGTTGTAAACGACAAAGTCGGCGCGTTCTTTATAGTATTCGTCGTCCTTTCCCGCGTTGATCCGAAGGATCGCGTCGTCATAGGAGAGCTTATCTCGGTTAATTATCCGCCTTATCCTGTCCTCTTTGTTTGCGAGAACGGCGATCGTAACGTCGCAAACGCTGTCAAGACCGCTCTCGAAAAGCGTCGGCGCGTCCAAAAGCACGGTTTTTCCGTCAAGCTCCGCCCTGACGAGTTTTGCAATGTGCGGAAGCAGGGTCTTGTTTAAAAGTTCGGTATTCTCTTTGGATGAAAACGCCCTTTTGGCAAGTTCACGCCGATTAAGAGCGCCGTCCTTTTTCAGTATACCGGGTGAAAAGGCGGCAACCAGGCTTTTAAGCCCGGGGGAGCCTTTTTTTACGGCTTTTCGTGCCAGCTTATCGCAGTCGACTACCTTGATATCGAAGTTTTTTGCGATCAGCGCCGCACTGCTTTTGCCGGAGCCGGTCGGTCCAGTCAGACCGATTATTTTGTTCATAAGTACATCACCTTGAATGCCGCCGCACGGATGAGGCGGTTATATACGGCAAGACCTACGCCGGTTTTTAAAGGAGCGTGAATATAAACTGCCGAAGCGTTTCGGGTGTCGGCTTCGCGAAGCGCCGAAA
This sequence comes from Clostridia bacterium, assembly GCA_017615405.1. GTDB lineage: Bacteria > Bacillota > Clostridia > Oscillospirales > Acutalibacteraceae > UBA737. The sequence goes on from JAGAAE010000111.1 coordinate 1,693, forward strand.
AAACGTTTTTTGCAAGCGATAAGTCGTCGTCTTTTGAGCCGTATATTATCTTCTTGACGGTCAATAACGGCGCGTCTTCGCTGAAACATATCGCTATAGCATCGGTCTTTTCGTTCATAAATCCGGCAAACGCTTCCGAAGTCCCCTCAACGAGAAACGTCTCGGTTTTGGGTGAATAATGCTTGTATTTCATGCCGGGAGAGGAGACCTTTTCGCCGCTTTCCGGCTCGGAAAGAACGGCTTTATCGACCTCGATATCGGGCAGGAGCATTTTAAGGCGCTCAAGCGTCACGGCGCCCGGTCGAAGCAGTCGCGGATTTTTTGTGCAAAACGATACGACCGTCGATTCAACGCCGAATTTACAGTCGTCCCCGAGAACAACGGCGTCTATTTTCCCGTCTAAATCATTTAAAACGTGGGTATAGGTCGTGGGGCTCGGCGAGCCGGAAATATTTGCCGATGGAGCCGCAAGAGGAAGCCCCGAGCGATCGATTATATCCCTTATTGATTTTTCGCTCGGCATTCTGACCGCAACGGTATCAAGCCCGCGGCTGACGCTGTTTGCTATCCTGTCGGTCTTTTTAAGCACCATCGTGAATGGCCCCGGCCAGAAGGTCGCGGCGCACTTTAACGCGGAAAGGGGGATATCTTTTGCAACCGTTTCAAGCATTTTTCCGTCGCTTATGTGAACGATGAGCGGATTGTCCTGCGGTCTGCCCTTTGCCGCGAAAACCTTGGCGATCGCCTTGTCTGAAAAGGCGGACGCGGCAAGCCCGTAGACCGTTTCGGTCGGAACGGCAACGATACCGTCGTTTTTGAGGATATCCGCCGCTCTTTCTATGCTTTTTTCATAATCGCCCGATAATAAATCTAATTTTTCGGTCTCCAAATCGTCCAAGTCCTAACTGTTTTGTTCTTTCAGTGCTTCGGTGCGGTAGTAGGTGGTCAGCGAGTCGATTATTTCATCGAGGTCGCCGTTCATAATGCTTTCAAGTTTATATAGGGTAAGCCCTATGCGGTGATCGGTGACCCTTCCCTGCGGAAAATTATAGGTCCTTATGCGCTCACTTCGGTCACCCGAGCCGACCTGCGAGCGGCGGTCGGAGGCGATCTCGTCGTCGTGTTCCTTCTTTGCCGCGTCATAGAGCCTTGCTTTAAGTACCCTTAGCGCCTTGTCCTTGTTCTTGAACTGACTTCTCTCGTCCTGACATTCGACGACCGTCCCCGTCGGGATATGGGTGACCCTGATGGCGGAGGAGGTCTTGTTGATATGCTGACCGCCTGCGCCCGATGAACGGAAGGTGTCTATTTTAAGATCGGCGGGGTTTATCTCTATTTCGACGTCGTCGGCTTCGGGCATGACCGCCACAGTAACGGCAGAAGTATGGATACGTCCCTGCGTCTCGGTGTCGGGAACCCGCTGGACGCGGTGTACGCCGCTTTCGTATTTAAACCTTGAATATGCGCCGTTTCCTTCTATCATAAAGCAGATCTCTTTGTATCCGCCGAGTTCGGTCTCGTTTTCGTTCGTTATGAAAATGCTTAAATTATGTGCCGCGGAATACATTGAATACATTCTGAAAAGCGACGCGGCAAAAAGCGCCGATTCCTCGCCGCCCGTGCCCGCGCGGATCTCGACGATAACGTTTTTCGAATCGTTCGGATCTTTCGGCAAAAGAAGTATTTTAAGCTCCTCGCTTGTGTCTTCCTTGCGCTGCTTTGCGTCCTTTAATTCCTCTTCGGCAAGTTCCTTGAAGTCTTTGTCAAGACCGCCGTCAGCCAAAAGATCAAGCGCCTGATTTTCATCCGAAACCGCTTTTTTATATTCCCTGAACTTCTCGACGATGGGGGAAAGCTCGCTGTGTTCCTTCATCAGTTTCGTAAAGTATTCGGTGTTGCTGACGACCTCAGGTCTTGTAAGTTCAAGTCCGATCTGTTCAAACCTGTTTTCGACCGCGGACAGTTTATCTGTCATACCGGCTCCCCGTTTCTGACAATTTTCTTGATCCCTTTTTCAACCTTTTTGCGAGGGAGCATTATG
>JAGAAE010000112.1 GCA_017615405.1 Clostridia bacterium
TTATGTTTTCATCCTCCGTACAAAGACAAGCCGATAATTCCCGCAAAAATGATCCCTATGAAAAGGTATTGAAGGGCAGACAGTTTTTCTTTGAGCAAAAATCTTGACAGAACAAACGAAATGATAACCGTTCCCGCCCCGAGGATTACCGCGGCAACGCCTGTTCCTTCCGAGAGTGCAAAGAGGTACGTCGCCTGACCCCCGGTTTCAAATACGGCGGCGATGGTTTTGTTTCGATGGCGGTACAGTTTTCGAAAAAGGGTCGTTTTCTCGTTTTTTGTGCCTTCCGGATCTTCGCCGACGTCAAAAAACTTTACCCCTCTTGCTTTCAGGTAAAGAAGTATTTCTACGGCAAATAGGAGAAAGGTGAACTCATAACAACAGTTCGCCGTGTGTTCCAAATTGTTTTCGTTCACGTGTACCAAAAGCGTGTTGCTCACGTCGTCGGTGTAATAGATATCCAAAAAAGTCCCGATAGCATCGAGGATCATATAACAAAACGGCATCGAAATGGATATCAGGGCGAGTTTTTTCCCAAGCGCCCGCTTTCTGTCCGCCGTTCCTTTTCTGTCGAAAAAGCCGACGCCGAGAATTCCGACAACGACCGCTATGATCGCGACTACGGTCGCCGTGCTTTGCTTCTCGTGCATAAATACGGCGCACATTATCGGGACAAACGCGCAGGACGTGTTTTCGATAGGATCGGAAATGGACTCCTCAATATATCGAACGCCGTAATAGGAGAACGTCATTGAAAGAATGTAGCATAGGGCAACGGGAAAATACCGGATAAAGTTTTCGGGCAGATATCTTATATCAACGTCGGTCACAAACAGAACGACCGTCGAATAGATCCCGAAAAAGAATCCCACTAAAACGGTCGTTTTCAAATGCGAATACGGTTCGTGAGGTGTGTTTCCCTTTTTATAAAATATTTCCGCCATGCCCCAACACGAAGTTGAAAAGAGCAAAAAGAACCAGAGCATTAAGGGGTCTCCTTTTTATTTCGTAAGCTTTTTGACGATTTCGTCAAGCTCTGCCTTGTTATAAAACTCAAAAGTTATCGTTCCGCCCTCGGCACCCACGGGTTTGATGATGGTCTTTCTGCCGAGTTCTTCTTTTAATGCGAGTTCAACCTCTTTAAAATATGTATTCTTGACAGATTTTGTTTTCGGCGTCTGCTTCTTTGCGGCGCGCGATGCCGCCTCGATATCGCGGACGGTTTTTCCTTCAAGTGCCAGACGAAAAGCGTTTTTGCGGATCTCCGGATCTTCGAACGAAAGAAGGGCTCTCGCGTGTCCCGGCGTTATGAGACCTTTTTTCAGCGCCTCGGTCTCTTCGTCTTTAAGGGAAAGCAGGCGCAAAGCGTTGGTTACGGCGCTCCTTGATTTTCCCACGCGCTCGGCAACCTTTTCCTGGGTCAGACCGTAATTGTCTATCAGGGCTTTGTAGCCATAGGCTTCCTCGATCGCGTTAAGGTCTTCTCTTTGGAGATTTTCGATCAAAGCAAGTTCCATAACTTCCTCTTCGGTCGCATCCTTTATAACGACCGGGACGGTTTCAAGACCCGCCATACGGCAGGCGCGCCAACGTCTTTCACCGGCGATGATGGTATAATTGCCTCCGAGGTTAGGTCTGACGACGATCGGCTGGATAAGTCCGTGCCGGGATATACTCTCGGCAAGTTCACCGAGCGCCTTTTCATCAAAATCTTTTCTCGGCTGCTCCCTGTTAGGCTCGATATCGTTGATTTTAACGGTCACCGTGTTATCGTTTTCGGTCGAATTATCCGAGAAAAGGGAATCAAGCCCTCTTCCGAGACCGCCTATCTTGTTTGCCATATGATCATCTCCCGTTTCTTCTTAAAAACTCTTTTGCCAGATCGTTGTATGCGACGGCTCCCTTTGAGCGTTTGTCATAATACTGTATCGGCTGTCCGTAACTCGGCGCCTCGGAAAGGCGGACCGCCCTCGGGATCGCCGTTTTATAAAGTTTGTTTGCAAAATACTTCTTTATTTCGGCAACGACCTGCCCCGTAAGATTCAGTCGTCCGTCATACATTGTAAGAAGTATCCCCTCGATCTCTATCGTCGGATTAAAAAGCCTTTTTATCTGTCTTATCGACGCCATAAGTTGTGAAAGCCCTTCAAGCGCAAAATATTCGCACTGGATGGGCACCAAAACGGTGTCGCTGGCGTTAAGGGCATTTATCGTTATGAGTCCGAGCGACGGGGGACAGTCAATGAATATGTAATCATACTGCTCGCGAACGGGCGCTATCGCCATTTTAAGGCGCGCCTCACGGTGTTCGATCCCGATAAGATCGACCTCTGCCGCCGCAAGGTCAATGGAGGACGGAATAATATCAACGTTTTTAAATTCTGTCTTGATTATCGTTTCCTCGACCTTTGCTTCGCCGATAAGGAGACGGTAGCTTGTTTTTTCAAGCCCGTTTTTGTTTATGCCGTATCCGCTTGTCGTATTTCCCTGAGGATCAACGTCGACGAGCAGGACCTTTTTATCAAGCATTCCAATGCCCGCCGCAAGATTAACGGCGGACGTTGTTTTTCCGACGCCGCCTTTTTGATTTACCACCGAGACTATCTTGCCCATATTTTTACTCCGTTTTGACGCTACAGCGTTGTACCTTATTATGTTATATTATTAAAGTCTAGTTAAAACTTAAAGATATATAGTTGTTTCACGTGAA
>JAGAAE010000010.1 GCA_017615405.1 Clostridia bacterium
TAAAAAAACCCTTAATTCCGTCTTGGAGATGATTATTTGAAAATACTTGTTATAAACGGACCCAATCTTAACCTTTTAGGCATTCGCGAGCCGGATATCTACGGCAAATCGACCTATAAGGATCTTTGCGATATGATATCCGAAAGATGTGAACACGATAATATCGACTGCGAGTTTTTCCAGTCAAACCACGAGGGCGATATAGTCGATAAAATCGGCGAAAGCTTAGGTAAAATCGACGGGATAATCATAAACCCCGCCGCGTATACGCATACGAGCGTAGCCATCGCCGACGCATTGAAGGCGGTAAATATCCCCTATGTTGAGGTCCATATTTCGGACCTTTCGAAAAGGGAGGATTTCCGCCAAGTAAGCTATATAAGGAAAGACGCTTTGGCGACCGTTTCGGGCGAGGGCTTCGGCGGTTATATCAAAGCGATAGATATTTTGGTTCCAAGGACAAAATAATGATTGCTATAATTAAAAAATCCATCCCGTCGGGTACGGTTTCGGCTCCGCCATCAAAGAGTTTTGCCCACAGGGCGCTCATCTTAGGCGCGTTTTCGGACAAAAGCAAAATCAAAAACCTTTCCTTTTCAAAGGACGTTGAGGCGACGCTTGACTGCCTTAAAACCCTCGGCGCCGAAACAGAAAAAGGTGACGGTTTTGTTAATATCGGAGGACTAAAACCCGAAAAAATCGGGGAAAAAATAAGTCTTGCCTGCGGTGAGAGCGGAAGCACACTGAGGTTTTTGATCCCCGTTTGCCTTTTGACCGGCAGAAAAATAGCCCTCTGCGGTACAGAAAAGCTTTTGTCAAGACCGCTTGACGAATATGAAAGAATATGTAAAGATAACGGCTTTATATTTGAAAAATCGAAAGACAGCGTCACCGTTTGCGGAAAGATCAAGGCAGGTCGCTACTCTTTAAGATCCGACGCGTCAAGCCAGTTTGTGACGGGTTTGCTTCTGGCGCTTTCGGCAATACCGGGCAGATCGGAGATTTCCCTTTCGGGCGAGATCGAGAGCCGACCGTATATCGATATAACGCTCAAAACAATGCGTGATTTCGGGATCGACGTATTATGGGAAGACGAAAAAACGATCGCCATTTGCGGCGGTAAGCCCGAAAATACGGAATACACCGTCGAGGCGGACGCCTCAAACGCCGCGTATCTCGAAGCCTTCGGGCTTTTCGGCGACGTTACGGTTTCGGGGATAAAAGACGATACCGTTCAGGGCGATATAGTCTACAAAAAATATTTTGCCGATCTTTCGGGCGGCAAAAAAGAGTTTGATCTTAAAGACTGCCCCGATTTAGCGCCCGTAATGTTCGCCGCCTGCTCTCTTTTCGGCGGCGCGAGATTCACGGGGACAAGACGCCTTGCCTTTAAGGAGAGCGACCGTGTCGCCTCGATGAAGGAGGAACTTTCAAAGTTCGGCGCCGTTCTGTGCTCGGGCGAGGATATGGTTGAAGTTTTCGCGGAAAAACTTCACGCGCCGAGCGAGCCGCTTTTCGGGCACAACGACCACCGCGTAGTTATGGCGCTTTCGCTTCTTTGCGCGAAATTCGGCGGCAGTATATCCGGCGCCGAGGCGGTTTCAAAAAGCTTTCCCGATTTTTTCGATAAAATTTCCGAATTAGGAATAGAGGTTATAAAAGATGCTTGATAAAAACACAAAGATCCTGATAATAGGGCTTGGACTTTTAGGCGGCAGCTATGCCATGAAACTCAAAGAAAAGGGCTACTACGTCGCGGCGATCGACACCGACCGGGACACGATAGGTTACGCGCGAAAGCTTAAGCTTATCGACTATGCTACGAGCGAGGTCGAGGAGGATCTTATCAAGGATTCCGATCTTTTGATATTCGCCCTTTATCCGCATATATTCCTCGAATGGATAAAAACCTACGGTCACCTGATCCGCCCCGATGCGATCGTTACCGACGTCACCGGCGTCAAAGGCATAATAACCGACGCCGTTCAGGGAATGCTTGAAGGCGGCGCCGAGTTTATTCCGGCGCACCCGATGGCGGGTAAGGGGCATTTAGGCGTTGAAAACAGCGACCCCGGAATATTCAAAGGGGCTAACTATATCGTCGTTCCGACCGAAAAGAATACCGAGCGGGGGATAGAGACCTGCAAGGCTCTCGGCGAGACGCTCGAATTTGCGAGGATATCGACCCTGTCGACCGCCGAACACGATAAAATGATAGCCTTCGTATCCCAGCTTACCCACTGTATCGCCGTTTCGCTGATGTGCGCGACCGATAACGAGCATCTTGTCGATTATACCGGAGACTCGTTCAGGGATCTGACACGAATTGCAGACATAAACGACGAAATGTGGAGCGGGCTTTTCCTCGATAACCGCGATGAACTGCTTGCCGAAATGGATAAATACAGAAAGAGTTTTGACGAGATCTACGAACGTATAAAAAACAACGACCGCGAAGGTTTAAGAGAAATGATGAGGCTTTCCTCCAAGCGAAGAAGGCGTTTTAACAAATAAGGAAGGTAATTATGGGCGCAACGTATATAAGAAAACTGCCTATCCCGATGGAGATAAAGGCGCAGTATCCTTTGTCCGATGAAATGGCGAGGATAAAGGCGGAACGGGACAGGGAAATAAGCGATATTTTTATGGGTGATTCCGATAAATTTCTGCTTATCGTCGGTCCCTGCTCTGCCGATAACAAGGAAGCCGTGCTCGACTATATAGGAAGGCTCAAAACGGTCGCCGACGAGGTAAAGGAAAGAATAGTCGTTATCCCGAGGATATACACAAACAAGCCGAGGACGACCGGCGACGGCTACAAGGGAATGCTCCACCAACCGAAGCCGACCGAAAAACCCGATATGCTTAAAGGTATCGTCGCGATAAGGGACCTTCATATGTGTGCGTTAAGGGATTTCGGTTTTACCTGCGCGGACGAAATGCTTTACCCCGATAACTACCGCTATTTGTCCGACCTTCTCGGATATACGGCGGTGGGCGCGCGCTCGGTCGAAAATCAGCAGCACCGCCTTACCGCAAGCGGGATAACGATCCCCGTCGGTATGAAAAACCCGACGAGCGGCGACCTGTCGATCATGATGAACTCGGTCATCGCCGCAAGCCATCCCCATACCTTTATTTTCAGAGGCTGGGAGGTCGAAAGCACCGGAAATCCGCTCGCCCACTCGATCCTGCGCGGATACGTCGATATGCTCGGAAGATACGTTTCAAATTATCATTATGAGGACCTTTGCAAGTTAAACGAGCTTTACGGCGAGCACGAGGGGATCAACCCCGCCGTTATTGTCGACGCAAACCACGCAAATTCGGGCAAAAACCCCTTTGAACAGCCGCGTATCGTCAAGGACGTTCTTTACAGCCGCTCCCAGAATTCCGATATAAAAAGACTCGTCAAGGGCGTTATGGTCGAAAGTTATATTGAAGACGGCGCCCAAAAGCCCGGCGAAGGGACCTACGGCAAATCCATCACCGACGCCTGCTTAGGCTTTGAAAAAACAAAAAACCTTATCTACGATATCGCGGAGAAGGTTTAGAATGTAATATTGATATTTTTATGTTATGGATCAATATTGATGTTTTTGTAGGGTTCGTCGCCACGAACAGATGACAGACGATGAATCAATATTGCATTAGCGTGTTGCCTGCCCTGTGTAAGGGAAGGTGGCACGGCGAACGCCGTGACGGAAGGGTTGTTTTTAACAATCCACCCACCGCATACGCGGTCCCCCCTCCTTTGCACAAGGAGGGCTTTTTATGCGATGTATCGATATTGCCTAATCGTCTGATGTCTGAATCCGTAGGGGATAATGCCCACATTATCCCGTTTCGTTGCGATGTGATTTCGCGGGACGATGAGGCATCGTCCCCTACAACCTATTCAATATTTCCTCGTGCGTAGGGTCGATTCGCGAATCGACTGTTTTTTCTTGCAATTTTAACCGTTTTATGGTAAACTGTAGTTGCCAAACTAACTGAATATACATGCAGGTGTAATTTTTTATACACATTTCTAAGCATACTAACAGTTAAGAATTTGATAAAAATGCAAATTCCTTATACTGGGAGTATGTTGTACGCCTATGTGTATATGTTAGTTTGGCGACTATCGGAGTTTGCGTTTTTTGTGCGACTGCTTCGGTGGTCGCACTTTTTATTTTTCGGGGGGGTGGAAATAGTTTTCAAGTCGCAAATTATTAAAAACAATAAAAAGGAGGAAAAACAATGAAAAAGAAAATTCTATCTCTAATGCTGGCAATA
>JAGAAE010000113.1 GCA_017615405.1 Clostridia bacterium
AAGCTCTCGTTATGGATCAGTGTATTTTCCTTTGAACTAAATACTATATTCCACCACGTCTGTTCGACCCTGCAAACGTCGGTATTATCGTGTTCACCCTTAAAATACCAAGTATGATATCCTTCGGGGATCGCGCCCTCAAACGTCGAATAACTGTCTCCTAAAATAAGTGTTTTTCCTAAAGCCATATTGATTTTCTCCCATTCGGTCTCGTTTCAAAAAACGATTATTTTTAAGCTCCGAAGCGTCACACTGAAACGCATATCGGAAAGTATTAAAACCACCGCTTGAACAGAAAACGTTCAGTATCCGCAAAAAGCGAACGTTCTCGGTGATATCATTTGTCCCTCGGTTTCCCTTGTGATCCTTCGGATCCTTGCATTTCATCAATCGAATAAAGTTTCTTGCGCTTTTTCAAAACAAAGACCGTCGTCGCTGCCGCTGCGGTCAAGACAAAAACTCCGACGATAATAAATATGATCGTGCGGTCGGAAGTCTTGGTGTCGTCATTTGTGACGGTAGGACCTTTATCGGAGCTTGTTTCAATATCGGTCGTCACGACAAGCCCTTCGGCGTCACTTAAAAGAAAATCGGAAAAAGACTCGGTAAAAAACTCTATTCTGACAATTCTGTCGTCCTCTTGCCTTGTTTGCCAATTGATGCTTTCATCCGGGATTTGAAAGATCGAGCCGTCTTCTTTGATATGAAAAATATGCATAGGTTTAGACCCGTCAAAGAAATCCGGGTTGACCTCGACGCTGACAAGTATAGGAAAGCCGATTTCAATATGCCCGTCAAAGGACAACGGAAGTAGGTTGGCGTCGGAGAGATTATTTATGCCGTTTGCCCGACAGAACGCATCGACCGAACCTTGCGATCCCTTTGAGATCTTGCCGACCTCAGCCGTCGCAATAATATCACTGACGTTGACAAGTAAACTGTTAAGTTCCTCATCCGACAGCCCGTCATAAACGGCTTTTTGATCGTCGGTCATCTCCTGATACCGGACAATACCGATCGCGGTTTTCCCGGAAAAATCACCGTTATCTACCGAAGACGTGCCGAGATATATGGTCGTATGTTTATCTTCTGGCAGTAGTTTAGTATTTTCGCCCGTATCGTTATCTTTTTGAGCGGTATCGTTATCCGAAGGATCTGTCTTGGAAGGACCGCCGCCGGAAGAATTGCCGCCGGAAGAATTGCCGCCGGAAGAACCGCCGCCGTAAACGGCGTATGAGCCATCAAGGTAGTATATGCCGTCGCCGGCATGAGGGACGTTGGAAACGCCGTCGTTGGGCGTGCCTTCAACGCCGTCGCCTTCATAGCCCGTTCCTTTGCAAATCGGACATTTGCCGCCGTGTTCCCTCGCATATTTGCACCATTCGCTGTTATGCCAAACAACCTTTTCGCCGCCGCAATCCGGGCATTTGTTGTAGTAATACCCATTTGTGCAGGGACCCCAGCCGGGACCGCCCTGACATTTTCCGGTGCCCTTGCAATTATCACAGGCGATCGTGTTGTCGCCGACGCGTTTGCCGCTGCCGTTACATACTCTGCATTTGCCTGTGCCTCCGCAATCGGCGCATTTTTCGGTCGTTTGACCGGTGCCGTTGCATCTGCCGCAGGTGATTCTTCCGCCTTTGCAATCTTTGGCGTCGCAGGTGTAGATCCCGTCGCCGCCGCAGCAATGGAACTGATGAAAGACCTTCGCCTCGGCAGTAAATGAGGCGACCGCAAAAACGAGAGCAAGAGCAAGAATAAGTGATAATACCTTTTTCATATACACGTCTCCTTTTATATCAGCGACTAATGACGTTTCCTAAACTAATTCTTTTTTGCGATACCTGACAAGCGTCAGAGCTATAAACACCGCGCTTATCAGCACGCTGATCACTATCATATTTACATTTATGGCTTTATCTATTATCACGTTTCTTATGTCTGAAAGCGTAAACACCGAAAAGTATTGTAAAAACTTTATGTTTTCCGATAATGAAGAAAGTGTATTCAAAACGTAGCTTACCAGCACAAATCCGAGACTTATCCCCAACATCTTCTTGGTTTTATTTGTGAAGGTCGATAAAAACAAACATACAAAGAAAATCGTCACGGATGACAGTATCGGAGTTATACTCAGCAGAATATACTGCCTTTTATCAAAGTCACCGCTGAAAGCCAGACCTATGTAATTAAACACTCCCGTCAAAACCGTATAGCACACGATATATATAACGCCCGCCGAGATCTTATCGATTACGATCCTTGTCCTTTTAACGGGCAGCGTTCCTAAATACTCTATCGTTTTGTCGCTTTCTTCCTTCAGGAGTATGTTTGAGCCTAAAAGCCCTGCATAGCACCCGCAAATCAACAGTATAAACACAAACCCCTCGGATTTCAGCCATCCGTAAACGCTGTCGATAGAGGAAATATCCATATTGAACGCCTTTAAGATATCTTCCGGAAACGCCTTCATCATTTCGTTCAGCGATTCAACCTCGGGACCGTTTATTATAGACGGGTATACCAAAAACACGACACCGAACAACACCACGGTCGCTATCGACCATATTAAAAAATTCTTAAAATTGATCTTTAATTCTCTGCTGAACATTTATGCTTCCTCTTATTCATAATAGTGCAAAAATATATCCTCTATCGATGCCGGCTCCACGTATAGTTTTTCCAGATCGAACTTTGCAAGCGCTTTGATAAGCCGGTTGGAACCGAAGGTGTTTTTGAAGGTCAGCGTATCATCTTTTATGCTGTAGTTTTGGAGATTTAATTCTTTAACAATTTTGCTTATTTCTTTCGACGTAACGGTAACGTAGGAGAAGTTTTTTTCAATAAGCTCGTTTATCGGCTCTGTCTTTAACATTCTGCCCGACTTTATTATTCCCACCCTGTCGCATATTTTAGATATTTCGTTTAAGACGTGTGTCGAGTAAAAAACGGTTGTCCCCTTTTGCTTTTCCTCCGATAAAAGATTGTAAAACTCCTGCTGGATTATGGGATCCAATCCGCTTGTAGGTTCGTCCAATATCAATAATTCCGGCTCATGCATAAAAGCCAGAACGATCCCCGTTTTCTTCATGTTGCCGAGGGACAGATCTTCGATCTTTTTAGTTTCGTCTAATTTCAATCTTTCCAACAATTCTTTTCTTCTTTTGCTTGTGTCTTTATCATAGAACTTTTCGTGAAAATCCAGCATTTCTTTTACCGTAAGATCTTCATATAGGTTTATTTCGCTCGGTAAATATCCTATTTTTTTCTTTAATTCTATATCGTCTTCAGTCAGTTCTTTCCCGTTAAAAAATACCTCTC
>JAGAAE010000114.1 GCA_017615405.1 Clostridia bacterium
CCTTTGTACGCGGCCTGGCAGTTCGCATCCTGTGCTAAAATTTCACGCCATACAGGCAAAGAATTTTCATATTCGCCGTTTTTGGTAAGACCGGTCGCCGTCTTTATAAGTTTTCCGAAATCGGTAAGTTTGAATATCTGAACGACGCTGTTTATATTGTCGGTAGCATAAATTTTATCTCCGTCGACGTGGATCGACGAGATCTCTCTGAACGTTCCTTTTTGTTCGCCTTTATCGACACCTCCGCCGAAACCGCATATCATATATCCGTCGGGATCATAGATAAGTATTCTTCCGAATTTCTGGTCGGCGGCGTAAACAAAGCCGTCATCGTCAACCGCTACGCTGACAAGACTTGATTTTTCATCCATAAAAGTCCTGCGAATGAAGCCACGAACGCCGAAAAAGACCGAATCGGAACCTATATACTTCCCGCCTTCGTATACCTTTAATACGTTGGTACCGCCCGGGTTAAGACGACGAAGCTGCCCCGCGCCGCCCGAATCGGTAACGGTAAATATAAAGTCTTCGCTGTCAACGCTTAAATCAACAAACTGGAAAGGTATCTTTTTCGCCTGTCCGCTTATTTTTGCGTTGTTGCTGAATATTTTGTCCTTAATATTCGTCAGAATATCGGCAACCGAACCGGCGGTAACGTTTGCACCGTAAAATCCGAGGAAATTGAAATCACTGTCAAATCTCAATGCTCCGTAAAAGCATCCGCTGCTGATCATATAGAAGAAACCTTTGTTGTCGCAGACGAGTTTTTGCGGCGCAAAAATCAGGTCGTCGGGAATTATATCCGATTCAGGCTTGGTGACAACTCTTGAAACCTTACCCTCTATATCGCAGATTATGAGCCGCTCATTTTCGGTATCGCATATATAAACTTTTGAGTCCTTTGCGAAAACACCGCAGGCATGCCTGAAATGGAGCGTTTCTCCCTCAAACTCGGGATCGGCAATAACCGAAACCGTTTCATAATTATTCTTATCGGCAATTATCAATCGGCTGTTGTCGGAATCTAAAATATAAATGTAATTTTCATCGACAAAGACGTCGGTGACCGACTTGAGACCGTCGTCTATGCCGAAATCAGCGCACGAAAGCTGCCCGGAGAATTCAAACATCGACTTAACCGGAACAGCCGTTTCGCTGTCAGATCCTTGCCAATACGAAAATGATTCAAAAGGGATATTCTCAAAGGATGCCGCTGAAACATTTATACAAGGCAGAAAAACGGTTGATAAAAGCAATATAACCGAAATGAATTTTATTATATTCCTTTTCAAGCCAATATCCCCTTTCGTCATTTTATTCCGGACGTACTCATCGTTTCCTTAACACTGTTTTGCGAAATAAGGTAAACTATGATCGGCGGTATCATCATGATTACCGACATTGCCATAGCAGAGCCGGAACGGGCAAGTCCGCCCGATGCAATGGTAGAAGTGATCTCAGGAAGTGTTTTCATCGATTCGGTAAAGATCGTTCCCGAACCGGTTATCGTCCACATATCGCGGAAGGCAAACAACGCCAACGTAAGCCACGCGGGTTTTACAAGCGGCAGGGCGATACGGAAGAATATCCTGAAATGACCCGCGCCGTCGATCTGAGCGGCTTCAAGCAGAGCGTCCGGTATACCGGAATCCATAAACTGTTTCATAAGGAAAACGCCGAGCGTACTCGGGATGTACGGAAGTATATATACCCAATAGGTATCGATCATCTTCAGATTTGAATAAATGAGATATCTCGGTATCGCCAGCGTATAGGCGTTAAACAAAAGCGCGAACTGAACGAACGCAAAAACAACGTTTTTGTATTTGATCTTCGATTTCGAAATGGTATATGCCGCACCGCTTGCGACAAAGATATGTAAAACCGTAGCGATAACGCTGACAAAAAGGCTGTTGAAAATGTAACGCGAGAGAGGTATCCTGAGGTTGGATAAAAGCGTAGGCAAAACCTTATAGTTTTCCAAGGTCGGTCTTACCACGTAGAACTTCGGAGGGAAGATAAGCAACTCGTCAAGCGGCTTAAAGGAGGTTATTACCTGGATAACGAGCGGCAGGATCGCAAAGATGCCGAAAATTATCAAAAACAAAAAATAAAATATGTTACCGGTGAGTGAACGTGTATACTTCCGGTAGGCTTTTTTATTTTTCATATCAATTTCACCATATCCTTTCAAAGTGCCGGAATTATTGCCTTTTTCGATTTATCCGGCACAACCCTTTAACTGACCGCCTACCGTCCCATGGTATCGACAAATTTCGTCAATATCTTTTTAGTAACGATAATGAGAACGAACAACAAGACGGATATCGCCGAAGCATAACCCATTTCAAACCTTTCGGCGCCGACGTCCTGCAAATGCGAAAGGATCGTATCGACCGAATGATTGACCGACGGATAGCCCGCAAGAGCCATAGGTATCGAACCGACCGAAAATGCCGCCTGGATCTGCATTACTATTCCGAAAAGCAAAATACTTTTCATCGACGGCAGGGTTATATACCATAATTCATGCCAACGGGTCTTTATTCCGTCAATGGCACCGGCTTCATACAATTCGGTATCGACGTTTTGCAAACCGGCGATATTAGCAAGGAAAGAAACGCCCATCGAAAGCCAAAGTTGGATAATTACTATCAGTGTAAAAACGTAGGTCTCATTTCTGAACCACTGTATCGGCTCGGTGATCACGCCGAATGACATCAGCAGACTGTTCATATACCCGTAGGCGTCGCCGCTGAAGGCGATCTGCCATATATAGAATACGTTTCCGACCAAGGCAGGCGAATAAAACAGAAAGGACAAAATGCTTCTTGCCGTCCTTCCGAACTCGTTGATGATCCACGCCAGGAAAAAGGACAACGCAAAACCGAAGGGACCGATGAAAATGGCAAACATTATCGTATTTTTAAGGGCGATCGGTAAAACCTCGTCACCGGTAAACATACGGAAATAATTGCCGAGCCCTATGAACCGCGGTGCCGAAACGGCGTCAAAATCGGTGAAACTCAACACCAGAGAAGATAATATAGGCAGAATTGTAAACACAAAGAAAAGGACTAAAAACGGCAGCCACAATATGTGAAACTGATAATTTGAAAACCGCTTTTTTAATGTCTTTTTCACATTTCTCACCTTCCTTTGTATTGTTCTATCTTACGCTTGATCTCGCTGTTGGCGATCTCGTTCCATTCAAGCAGGAGGTCCTTCGGACTCTCGGACTTATTATAAGCATTCCAG
>JAGAAE010000115.1 GCA_017615405.1 Clostridia bacterium
GATATTACAAACGATGAATACGGTGGCAGTTATGGTGATGATAAAATATTTGCTCGCGACATTGACGGCGATAAAGCAGATGAAATTATTCTTCAACAGATTGTAGGAATGACTGGAGGAGCAGGACAATATCGGTCGCGTATTTTTAAAGTTGTTGGAGATGAAATCGCTGAAATATTTAATTCAGCAACAGGTAATATTTTTGATACGGGATTTATCGGTGTTGTGAAAAACGGTTTTAAACTTGAAATCAAAAACAAATTTAACAATTACTTAAATGAATTGGATTTAAGTGCAGAAAATCAATATATTGGTGTATATTTTGATATAAACGGCAATGCTACTAGCAACGCCGAAAATGAGATTTTATGCGACAGTTTTAGAGAATTTGTTCCTGAGGATATTGATAACGATGGTATTTTTGAAATAGTATGTTTGCAGTATGTATCATTATATGGTCATTCAGATTATATAGGTGATGCGAAAAGCGTATTAAAGTTTGATTTCAACAAAAAGGAATTTATAATTACAGAAGCAGAGTTTATTAAAAGTTCATAGAATTGTTTAGAATGTGTATCTCTGCCGGATTTCATATTATAATTTACTACTATATAAATGCCGCCCTGCGTAATTGCAGAGCGGCTTTTGAAAATGCTAAAAATTTTTGCTGTAAACGATCACATTAACTTGCGGAACATTTCCTCAAACTGAGCAAGATCGGCAGGTCTGGGATTACCGGGAGCGCAGGCATCCGCGGCAGCAGACTCGCAGAGGAAGGGCAAATCTTCCTCCTTTAACTTTTCAAGTTTTGTAGGGATACCGACATCGATCGAAAGCTGACGAACAGCGTCAACAGCTGCTTTACGATAGGCGGCAGCATCCATGCCGTCGGTATTAACGCCGAACGCTTCCGCAATCTTCTTGAACTTATCGCCGGTATACTCGGCGTTAAATTCCATAACGATAGGCAGCATCATCGCGCAAGCAACACCGTGAGGTGTATCGTAAACCGCGCCGAGAGTATGAGCCATTGAATGAGCGATGCCGAGACCGACGTTTGAATAAGCCATAGCCGTTACGTATTGCGCAAGAGCCATACCCTCTCTGCCATCCGGGTCATTGTTAACCGCTTTTCTTAAATTCTTTGCAATAAGTTCTATTGCTTCAAGGTTAAGGCAATCGGAAAGTTCCCAAGCCGCGCCGGTCGTATATCCCTCGATAGCGTGGGTCAAAGCGTCCATACCGGTTGAGGCGGTCAGACCTTTCGGCATAGATGCCATCATATCAGGATCAACAACTGCAACGTCGGGTATATCATTAGGGTCAACGCAAACAAATTTGCGTTTCTTTTCAACGTCGGTAATAACGTAGTTTATGGTAGATTCGGCACCTGTCCCGCCGGTAGTGGGAACGGCAATGGTAAACACTGTGCGGTTTTTGGTCGGAGCAACACCTTCCAAAGAGCGAATATCGGCGAATTCGGGATTGTTTACAACAATGCCGATTCCCTTACCGGTATCCATCGAAGAACCGCCGCCGATGGTAATCATAAAGTCGGCGCCGCTCTCTTTATAAGCCGCAACACCGTTTTGCACATTCGCGATCGTGGGGTTTGGCTTAATATCGGTATAAAGCGAATAATCAATCCCGTTCTTTTCCAAAATATCGGTCACCTTGGCTGTAACACCGAATTTAACGAGATCAGGATCAGAGGCAATAAAAGCCTTTTTGAAGCCATGCGAAGCAATAATTCCGGGGATTTCGTTTATTGCGCCATGACCATGATAAGATATTCCGTTTAGTACAAAGCGATTTACTGACATAATAAGTCCTCCGTTTAACGTTTTAGGAAATTATATTTTCCTTTTGTTATTATAACACATTTACAAGCGCTGCGCAAGTGATTTATGATCACGCTACTGTGCTCTCAGGTACCGGGTCGACTTCCGAATCATACCGATCACCAAGATCCGTACCGGAATATGCGATGCGACCCTCCAAAGAAGGGTCGCACTTATTTTTACAGATACTTTTTAAGGTCGTTTATTTCAAAGCTTCGCGCTATGTTTTCCTTTTTGTGGGCGTCGCTTGAAAGGATGAACTTTGCACCGAGGGATTTAAGATAGTCTATTACGGCGTAGGACGGATACGGCTCCTTTTTAAGTCCCCGATAAAGGGCGCTTGTGTTTATCTCAAACGGTTTTCCGGTTTCTATGAGCGCATTTGCCGCTTTTTTATACGCCGCAATATACCGCTCGTTTTTCTCGTCGAAAAGGAGGTTTTCGCCGTTAAACTTGGTGATAAGATCGAAATGCCCTATTATATCGCAGTTGGTTTTATTAACGACGTCCGCCACCGTTCCATAGTAAAGGTCGACGAAATTATAGATATCGTTATCGAAAAATTCAATATGAGAGCGCATATCTTCAAGGTTTTCATCGATTGCGAAAAAACCGTCGTCCGTCCTTAAAAAATGCACCGAGCCGATGATGTAATCGTAGCCGCTTGCGGGGGCGAAAGAGTAGTAATCCTGCTCGATACCTAAAAGCACCTCGATCTTATCCTTATACTTTTCTTTAAGGGCGGTGACCGTCCGTTTATAGTCCTGCTCGGCATCCTTTTTAAGCCAATACGGCTCGTAGGTCGTGTCGTCGATATAGGAATGGTCGGATATGCCGACCGTTTGAAGTCCTTTTTCGATGGCGGCGATAACGCATTCCTCGGGGGTGTTTGATCCGTCACTGAAAGCCGTGTGGATATGAAGATCCTTTTTCTGCATCAGGTCATTTTCTCCTGTTTGATCTTTTTATCGATAACGTGGCGTGAGGCAAGCTCGCTCTTTATATCCTCAAGGCTTATGCCCGCCTCGATCATAAGCACCATAACGTGATAGCAAAGGTCGGCGATCTCATAAACCGTCTCGCGTTTATCCTGCGCCTTGGCGGCGATAATGACCTCGGTGCTTTCCTCGCCGATCTTTTTAAGTATCTTATCAAGACCCTTTTCAAAAAGATAGGTCGTGTAGGAGCCTTCCTTTTTTTCGGTTTTGCGCCCCTTTATCAGGTTATAAAGCCCTTCATAGGAGAACTCGGAATCGTCGGTATCGGCGCTGAAGACGAGGTCGTTGAAGCAGGAGGTCGTCCCCTTATGGCAGGCGGGACCCTCGGGATCTACCGCCACCAAAAGCGCGTCCTTATCGCAATCGGCGGTTATCGACACGATATGCTGATAATTCCCGCTTGTCTCGCCTTTGAGCCAGAGTTCGTTCCTTGAGCGGCTGAAAAAACAGGTCAGTTTTTTCTCCATTGATATTTCGATGCTCTCCTTGTTCATATAGGCGAGCGTCAGCACCCTTTTTGTCAAGTGATCGTAAACGATCGCTGGGATAAGACCCTTTTCGTCAAATTTAAGTTCTTCGATCTTTACCATAAAACCACCTTATATCCTTACGCAAATATTATTGTTTTTCATTATCCTTTTAAGATCCTTTATCTCGATCTCGCCGAAGTGGAATACCGACGCCGCAAGCGCCGCATCCACCCGAGGCTCCTCTTTAAAAAGAGAGATAAAATCCTCGGTTTTACCCGCGCCGCCCGATGCGATGACCGGGACGCTCACCGCGTCACAAACACATTTGAGCATCTCTATATCGTAGCCGCGTTTTACACCGTCGGTGTCGATTGAATTGACGACTATCTCCCCCGCGCCCGAATCGACGCCTCTTTTTATCCAGCCGATCGCCTCGATGCCGGTGTCGACCCTGCCGCCCTTTGCAAAGACGTGGAAGGCACCGTCGACCCGCTTTATATCGACCGAGAGGACAACGCACTGGTCACCGTAGACCTTTGCCGCCTCGCCTATAAGCTCGGGACGGGCAATAGCGCCCGTATTGACACTCACCTTATCGGCTCCGCAGGAAAGCACCCTTTCAAAATCGTTAAGGCTGTTTATTCCGCCGCCGACCGTTAGTGGGATAAAGACGTTTTTCGCCGTTTCGGTCAGGATCTCGGTGAAGAGCTTCCTGCCGTCGGAAGATGCGGT
Organism: Clostridia bacterium; assembly: GCA_017615405.1. GTDB lineage: Bacteria > Bacillota > Clostridia > Oscillospirales > Acutalibacteraceae > UBA737. Next base: position 4,042 of record JAGAAE010000115.1, read on the forward strand.
TATATCATAGAAAACAAGCTCGTCGGCTCCGCAGTCGCTGTAATGCTTTGCAAGCTCGACCGGCGAGGATATCTCTTTTAACCCTGTGAAATTGACGCCCTTTACAACAAGACCGTCACGCACGTCAAGGCAGGGAATGATTCTCTTTGTCAGCATCGTGCCACCTCTAACGCATCTTCAATTTTTACGGCGCCGCTGTAATATGCCTTTCCGATTATCGCGCCGTAAACACCGAGACCTTTAAGTTTTCTTATGTCGTCGAGCGAGGAAACGCCGCCCGAGGCGATGATATCGATATCAAATTGCGAGGAGAGTTCCCTATAAAGGTCTACGTTTGTGCCCTGCATTGCGCCGTCCTTCGAGATATCGGTACAGATGACCGTTTTAACTCCGATATTTGAAAGTTCTGAAAAGAATTCATATGCGGTTTTATCGGTTTTTTCGGTCCAGCCTTTAACGGCGATATATCCGTCCGAAAGGTCGGCTCCCACGGCGATCTTTTCACCGTATTTTTCTACTGCGCTTTTTAAAAAGTCGGGATTTTCCGCCGCGGCGGTACCGAGGATAACGCGCCCGGCGCCCGCCCCGATATACCTTTCGATCGTGGCTATATCCCTTATTCCGCCGCCGATCTCACAAAAAAGACCGCTGTTTCCGATTATACTTTTTATGACCTCAAAATTGGGTGTTCCGCCCGATTTTGCGCCCTCAAGGTCAACGATATGGATATAATTTGCGCCCGCCTTTTTAAAGTTTCGGGCAAATTCGAGCGGATCGTCGCCGTAGACCGTTTTTTTGTTATAATCGCCCTTTAAAAGCCGTACCGCTTTCCCATCTATTATGTCGATAGCCGGAAGAATTATCATTATACTACTCCATTTCGCAAAATGCTTTCAGTATTTTAAGCCCCGTTTCCCCGCTTTTTTCGGGGTGGAACTGGCAGCCGATGACGTTCTCAAAAGCCGCCGCCGCGGTTATATCGGCGCCGCCGTACCGCGTAGAGGCGATAACGCTTTTTTCGCAGTTGACAGCACAAAAAGAATGAACGAAATAAACGAAATCCCCCTCGTTTATATACTTAAAAATCGGGTGTTTCGTTTCCCCGAAATCAAGACTGTTCCAGCCCATATGCGGGATCTTGACCTCCTGATCGCAAAGGTCGGCGATCGGGCGAACGGTACCCGAAATAAGCCCTAAGCCGTCGTGGGTGCCGTATTCAAAGCTTTTATCGAACAAAAGCTGCATCCCGAGGCAAATACCGAGTATCGGTTTGCCCTTTTTTGCCTCACCGATAAGAAGCGCGTCAAGTCCTTCGTCTTTGAGCTTTTTTGCGGCGTCGCCGAAAGCGCCCACGCCCGGCAAAACTATCTTTTCCGCGGCAAAGATCCTTTCCTTATCCCCGGTCACGCATATATCGGCGCCTAAAACGGCAAACGAACTTTTGAGGGAAAAAAGGTTTCCGACACCGTAATCTACGACCGCGATCATTAAAGCACACCCTTTGTTGAAGGAATTTCATCCTTGAACCTGTCGTTAATTGCTACCGCCTTTGAAAGCGCGCGGGCGGTCGCCTTGAAGACGCCTTCGATAATATGATGGGAATTTTTGCCCGTGATCTTTCTTATATGAAGCGAGCATTTTGACTCCCTGACAAAGGCGTTCCAGAACTCCTCGGAAAGCTCGGTGTCGAAATCGCCGACCTTTTCGGTCGGGGCGTCGGCAAAATAGCCTAAGAATGCGCGACCCGAAAAATCGACCGACGAAAGGATGAGCGTTTCATCCATCGGAAGGATGATATCCCCGAAGCGGACGATGCCCCGCTTTTCGCCGAGAGCGTCATCAAACGCCTTGCCGAGCGCAATGCCGATATCCTCGACCGTATGGTGATAATCGACGTAGGTATCACCCTTGCAGGTGACCGAAAGATCAAATCTTCCGTGGGAGGCAAAAAGGGTCAGCATATGGTCAAGAAAGCCGCATCCCGAGTTTATTTCCGATTTGCCCGTTCCGTCGATATTAAGTTTTAGGTCGATATCGGTCTCGGCGGTGGTCCTTTTTATAAAAGCCTCTCTCATATTATCTCTCCGATCGCTTTAAGCAAAGCGTTTATCTCGTCGATATTTCCGACGGTTATCCTGACAAAGTCGGTCAGTCTTTCTTTATCGAAGTGGCGGACAAGAACACCTTTTTCTTTAAGTTTAAGGTAGAGTTCCTTTCCCGGGATCTTATCCGATTTTGCAAAGATGAAATTCGCCGTCGAATCGGTCATCGAAAAGCCCATGGCTTTCAGCTTTTCGACGAGATATTCTCTGTTTTCGATTATCTTTTTGCAGCAGGAGTCAAAGTATTCCCTGTCGAGAAGTGCGCCCTGCCCCGCCGCCATTGTCATTCGGTTTACGCTATAAGGATTGGTCGAATATTTAAGGGCGTTAAGGTCGCTTATAAGCGCCTTTGAGCCGATGGCAAATCCGAGCCTTCCGCCAGCAAGCGAACGGGATTTTGAGAAGGTCCTTACAACGAGAAGATTATCGTATTTCTTTGTTAACTCTATCGCACTTTCGCCGCCGAAATCAATATACGCCTCGTCGATAACGACGACGTTTTCGGGGTTGCCCGCCGCTATTTTTTCAATATCGGCAAGGGATAAAAGAATTCCGGTCGGAGCGTTCGGGTTGGCGATGAATATCGTTCTGTTTAGTCCTATATAGTCGTCAACGTTTATCGAAAAATCGTCTTTTAAAGGTATCTCCTTATAGTCGATGCCGTAAAGCTCGGCGAAAACCTTATAAAAACCGTAGGTTATATCGGGGAACGCCGCACCGCGCTTACCGTCGCAAAAACAGAAAAAGGCGAAATTGAGCGTTTCATCCGAACTGTTGTTGAAGATAACGTTTTCGGTCGATACGCCGAAGGTTTCCGCCTCGGCGTCGACCAGCACCCTGCAATCCGGATCGGGGTATAAATTTACGTCCCCTGCCGCCTCGCGGGCAAGCCTCATCGCATAGGGCGACGGCGGAAAGGGGGATTCGTTGGTATTAAGTTTTACGTATTCCCTGTTCTTGGGCTGTTCGCCCGGGACGTATGGGTCAAGATCCTTCAGTTTTTCGCTTAAAAATTTACTCATTTTTATCCTCCGAGCGAATTATCGCGCTTTTTGCGTGGGCGGTAAGCCCCTCCTTTTCGGCAAAGCAGGCGACCTTTCCGGCGACCTCGTCGAGCGCCTCTTTGGTGTAGTATGTAAACTGCATTTTTTTAACGAAATCGTCGACCGACAAGGGGCTTGAAAACTTCGCGGTGCCGCTTGTCGGCAGGGTGTGATTGGGACCCGCAAAATAGTCGCCGAGTGCCTCGGGACAGTTTCTTCCCAAGAAGACAGAGCCTGCGTTTTTGATTTTTTCGAGCATACCGAACGGCTCATCAACGCAAAATTCAAGGTGCTCTGGAGCAATATCGTTTGCAAGATCTATCGCGGCGTTAAGGTCGTCGGTGACGATGATCTTTGAATTGTTATCGATCGCCTCACGGGCAATATCACACCGCAAAAGCGCGGGAAGCTGCGCTTCGATCTCTTCCGCTACCGCCTTTGCAAGTACGGGCGAATCGGTTATCATGACCGCCGTCGCGAGTTTATCGTGCTCCGCCTGGGAGAGCATATCCGCCGCAAGATGCGAGGGATCGTTTTTGCCGTCGGCTAATATCATGATCTCGCTCGGTCCCGCGATCATATCGATCGAGACCTCGCCGAATACCTGCCTTTTTGCTTCGGCGACAAAGGCGTTTCCGGGACCTACTATCTTATCGGCTTTTGGAATACTATCGGTTCCGTATGCCAGCGCGGCGATCGCCTGGGCGCCGCCGACCTTGAATATTTTATCGACTCCGGCAACACTTGCCGCCGCAAGGATCGCCGGATTTACCTTCCCGTCTGCCGAGGGAGGGGTCACCATAATAACGTTTTTGCAACCCGCGATCTTTGCCGGAATGGCGTCCATAAGAACGGTCGAGGGATACGCGGCGGTACCGCCCGGAACGTAAAGCCCGGCGCAGTTTACGGGGATGACCTTCTGCCCGATGACAACGCCGTTTTCCTTTTCTATCTTAAA
>JAGAAE010000011.1 GCA_017615405.1 Clostridia bacterium
CGACGGTTGGATGAAGAACAAGAGATCGGGTATGATATCCTGTAACGACGGTTTTCGTCCGGTCAGTTTCCTGCTTGAAACAATAGAATAAAGAGTAATGAGGGAGTATTTATGGAAAAGAACAGACTTGAAGCATTCAGCGATGGAGTTTTAGCTATTATTATAACGATAATGATCCTCGAACTTAAACAACCTGCCGGCGATTCTTTGAAAGACTTTACGGCACTTTGGCCGACTCTTCTTGCATATCTTATCAGTTTTTTCTTTATCGCTATATATTGGGTAAACCATCACCTCATATTTCAAATCGCGGAAAAGATAAACGTAAAGATACTCTGGTGCAATATCGTTTGGCTTTTTGTTATGTCGTTTATCCCGTTTGCAACAGCGTGGGTCGGGTCATACCCGAAGTCTTTCGCCCCGCTTTGCATCTATTTTGCCGATATGTTCGTTGCAAGCCTTGCTTTTCATCAAATGTATTATCTTGTTCTTAAAGCAAAAAATCAAAAGTTTGTTTGGACGTTTCGCGGCGTCATCAGCCTTATAACATATTTTGCGGCGGCGGTTTTCGGCGGTTTTTGTCCGATAGCGGCGTTTATTGTCGTCGCGCTTGTTTCTGCATGGTGGATTTTTCCGCAAAAGCAAAAGATTAAGCCTGTTAAGTTTTGATGAAAGGTAAAGATTATGGCTTCAAGCAAAGAATATCTTGATTTTGTTTTAGAGCAGCTGTCCGATATCCCCGAAATATCCTATCGCCCCATGATGGGGGAATATATCATTTATTATAAGGGCAAGGTCGTCGGCGGGATCTATGACGAACGATTTCTTGTAAAACCGGTAAGGTCTGCAGTAGAGATGATGCCGCAGGCACGCTTTGAAGAGCCGTATCCCGGCGGCAAAGATATGCTTCTTGTCGAGGAAATAGAGAATAGGGAGTTTATGTGCAAACTTCTTGAAAAAATCTTTGACGAATTGCCTGAGCCGAAGAAAAAACAAAAAGATAAGAGGAAACTTTGTGACATTTACAACCAAACGCCTTATCCTCAGACCGTGGGAAGAACGGGACGCGGAAGAACTGTATAGATACGCAAAAGATCCGCGTATCGGTTATGATGCCGGATGGCCGCCGCATACAAGCGTCGAAAACTCGCTTGACGTTATAAAAAAAGTTCTTATAGGTCCCGAAAGGTATGCGATAGTCTTAAAATCGACCGGTCTGCCGATAGGCAGTATCGCACTTTATTTCCATAACGATCTTGCGAGATCCGATGACGAAGCCGAACTCGGCTTTTGGCTCGGCGTCCCTTATTGGGGGCAGGGTATCATTCCCGAGGCTTCGAGAGAGTTGATGCGCCACGCATTTGAAGATCTTCGCCTTTCCCGGATCTTCTGCGGTTACTATGACGGAAATGAAAAATCAAAAAGAGTTCAGGAAAAATTAGGCTTTAAGTATCAAAGAACGATCGAAGACTTTCCCGTTCATCAATTAAACGAGACCCGAAGAGCCGTCGTCAACGTTATGCCAAAGAAAGATTGGTTCGATTTTTGCGGGATCAGAAATGTGGTTTTGTATATCCATGGCAAAGGCGGGAGCGCCTCGGAAGCCGGGTTCTACAAACCGTTGTTTTCAAATTTCAAAATTTTAGGACTTGATTATAAAACCTTTACCCCGTGGGAAACGGGCAAGGAGATCACCGACGCAGTCGACGGACTTAAAACCTGTTTTGACTCTGTTACGATTATCGCGAACAGTATCGGAGCTTATTTTTGTATGAACGCCGACGTATCGGAAAAAATCGAACGCGCGTTTTTTATTTCGCCCGTAGTAAATATGGAAAAACTCATCAAAAATATGCTTTTGTGGGCGAATTCAACCGAGGAAGAACTAAAAGAAAAAGGTATCATTCATACCGATTTCGGTGAAGACCTTTCATGGGAGTATTTGTCCTACGTTCGGGAGCGCCCGATAAAATGGGACGTTCCGACCGAGATCTTGTACGGCGAAAGGGACGACCTGACCTCATTTGACACCATAACGGAGTTTTCACAAAAAATCAATGCCCATCTTACCGTTATGAAAGGTGGAGAGCATTGGTTCCATACGAAAAAACAAATGAAATATCTCGAAAAATGGATAGAAAAAGTTCAAAAGGTGAAACAATGAAAGATATAAACTGTTTAATAAGACCCGAGCGACCCGATGATCACAGAACGGTAGAAAACCTTATAAGAGAGTCTTTTTGGAACGTTTACCGCCCCGGTTGCAGTGAACACTTCGTTATCCACGTTCTGCGTGACGATCCCGCATTTGTTAAAGAACTTGATTTTGTCATGGAACTTGACGGAAGAATTATCGGTCAAAATATGTTTATGAAAACGATAATTGAATCTGATGACGGGAAGACGGTCCCCGTGCTGACAATGGGACCTATCTGTATAACTCCCGAACTGAAACGAAAAGGTTACGGCAAGATACTTCTCGACTATTCTTTGGAACAAGCGGCAAAACTCGGTTACGGCGCCGTTTTGTTCGAGGGGAACATTGCGTTTTACGGCAAAAGCGGATTTGAATATGCCCGAAAGTTCGGCATTCGCTATCACGATCTGCCCGAAGGTGAGGACGACTCGTTCTTCCTTTGCCGTGAACTTATTCCCGGTTATCTTGATAACGTCACCGGTGTTTATCAAACGCCCAAAGGTTATTATGTTGATGATGCTGACGTAGATGATTTCGATAAAGATTTCCCGAAAAAGCAAAAATTAAAGCTTCCGGGACAAATATTCTGAGGTGTGATCAATGAACGAAAAAACAAGGGAACAACAAATAACAAGAACGAGCGTTGTAGGTATTCTTGCAAATATTATGCTCGTTGCATTCAAAGCGGTGGTCGGACTGATCGCCGGCTCGATTTCGGTCATCCTTGACGCGGTCAACAACCTTACCGACGCGATGTCGTCTGTCATAACGATAGTGGGGATCAAATTATCAAAAAGAAGACCCGATAAGAAACATCCTTTCGGTTACGGTAGGATCGAATATTTCAGCGCAATAATAATATCCATAATCGTACTTCTGGCGGGTGTTACGTCGCTCATTGAATCTGCAAAGAGGATTTTTTCTCCGACGCCCGCCGATTATTCCATTATTTCGGTCATTATTATATCGGTAGCGATCATAGTAAAGATCCTGCTCGGATTTTATGTTAAAAAGCAGGGAACCAAATACAATTCCGATGCGCTCAGCGCATCCGGATCCGATGCACTTTTCGATGCTGTAATATCATCTTCAACTCTTGTCGGCGCAATCATCACAATGGCGTTCAGTATCTCGCTTGACGGCATAATAGGCGCGATAATCTCTTTGTTTATAATTAAGGCGGGTGTTGAAATGCTCTTAAAACCTGTCGAAAGTATGATTGGAACAAGACCCGACGCCGAAATTACTAAGGAAATAAAGTCTGATATTTGCGCGACCGACGGTGTTATCGGTGCCTATGATCTTATTCTCCATAATTACGGTCCCGATTACGCGATCGGATCCGTCCATATAGAGGTCGACGCGGATATGTCAGCTCGAGATATCCATAAGCTTATTCAAGAAATACAAAACAAAATAATGGAAAGATTCCATGTTTTTCTTACCGTTGGTCTGTATGCCATCGATAAGAAATTCAGTGACCAGAGGCATATCATTCAAAAAATTGCTACCGGGCACGAAGGCGTTATAGCCACTCACGGTATATATTTTGACATAGAAAACCGATATTTGTCGTTTGATATTTTAACGGATTTTACTGTCCACGACAGAGAAAAACTTTTAAGTGAAGTCAAATCTCAGGTAAAAACCGCGTTGCCGGACTATGAAAATATAAGCATCAATTTCGACACCGATTTCAGCAACTGATACGGCTTTGGTGAACGTATGAAAAATAATACAGTATCAATAATACAAAACGATCTTTTTAAAAAAAGC
>JAGAAE010000116.1 GCA_017615405.1 Clostridia bacterium
TCGCTTAAACTTTTTCAGCAAAAATTAAAGGAGTTTATATAAATAAGGTTATGTTAAACAGCAGACAGCGAGCGCAGTTAAGAGGTATGGCGAATACCTATGAAACTATTTTGCAGGTTGGCAAATCCGGCATATCTGATCAGACCATCAAGCAGGTCGATGATGCGTTGACGGCGCGTGAACTCATAAAACTTCGACGCCTTGAAACGGCGCCTGAATCAACAAGAGAGACAGCGGAATTTATCGCCGAAAAGGTCGGAGCTGACGTTGTTCAGGTGATCGGTTCAAAATTTGTCCTATACCGTCAATCAAAAGAAAAAATCATAAAACTTGTGAAATAAAGGTGACAGTATGCCTGATGATTTAGTAGATTATGAAAAGATTTTTAAAGCCATTTTGAAAGGTGTTCTCACCGAAAAAAGGTATCATCATTCGGAATGCGTTGCCGATGAGGCAAAGCGCTTGGCGGAAAAATACGGTTGTGATCCCGAAAAAGCGTATATGACCGGGCTTTTGCACGATATCACGAAAAACTCGGATGAAAAGACGCATTTTGAGATTTTCAATGAGTATAATATAAAACTGAATGAAATTGAAAAAACGCAAGAAAAGCTCTGGCATGCCATTTCGGGTAGTGCTTACGTTCAATATAAACTCAATGTCAAGGATGATGAGATTATAGATGCGATCCGTTATCATACGACCGCAAAAGCCAATATGCCGCTCTTTTCAAAGATAATTTATATGGCTGATTTTACTTCGGCGGACAGAGACTATGATGACGTTGATATATTACGCGCCATCCTTGAAAAATCGCTCGATGAGGCATATAAATATGCATTATCATATACGGTAAAAGATCTCGTTGATCGTGAGCTTCCGATTCATATTGACACGATAAACGCTTACAACGAAACTGTTATAAAGGAGAGATGAATATGGATACCATTAAAATTATCGATATAGTAGCTAATGCTTTGAATGACAAAAAGGCTATCGATATCAATGTTATCGGGGTCGAGGATCTTACTGTTTTGACTGAATATTTCGTTATTGCTACCGCGACTTCTTCAACCCACGTTCGTTCGCTTGCTGATGAGGTTGAGGATAAACTCAGTGAAAACGGTGTTACGCCCGATCATATTGAGGGCAGATCAACAGGCTGGCTTGTCCTTGATTATGGGTCTGTTATTGTTCATATTTTCACCAAAGATCAGCGTGAATTTTATAATCTTGATAAAATTTGGAGCGACGGAAAGTTGCTCGACTTAGATAACATTTTAAAACAATCGCAAGGAGATTGATTATGAAATACGATTACGCAAAAATAGAGAAAAAATGGCAAAAAATTTGGGACGAAAACAAAACTTTTGCCGCAAAAGATGATTATTCAAAGCCTAAATTTTACGGTCTTGTAGAGTTCCCGTATCCTTCGGGCCAGGGGCTTCACGTCGGACACCCTCGTTCCTATACTGCTCTTGATATCGTTGCAAGAAAGAAGCGTCTGCAGGGATTTAACGTCCTTTATCCCATGGGATGGGATGCTTTTGGTCTGCCGACCGAAAATTATGCTATCAAGAACCATATTCATCCCTCGATCGTAACCGATAAGAACATTGAAAACTTCAAACGTCAGTTAAAATCGCTCGGGTTCTCTTTTGACTGGGACAGGGAAGTCAACACCACCGATCCGTCCTACTATAAATGGACACAGTGGATTTTTCTGCAGCTTTATAAGAATGGACTTGCCTACAAAAAGCAGATGAACGTTAACTGGTGTACCTCTTGCAAGTGTGTTCTCGCAAACGAGGAGGTTGTCAACGGCGTTTGTGAGCGCTGCGGTAGTGAAGTTATTCATAAGGAAAAAAGCCAGTGGATGCTTAAAATTACAGCCTATGCCGATAAACTCTTAAAGGGACTTGACAACGTCGACTTTATCGATAGGGTCAAGACTCAGCAGCGCAACTGGATCGGTCGTTCATATGGTACTCAGGTCAAATTCAATACGACTCTCGGCGATTGTTTTGAGGTTTTTACAACCCGTGCAGATACTTTGTTCGGCGCAACATATTGCGTAATCTCACCTGAGCATCCTCTTATTGATAAGTGGGTAAAGAACATCAAGAATATTGAAGACGTTAAAAACTATCAGGAAGAATCTGCTAAAAAATCAGATTTTGAAAGAACCGAAATGTCTAAAGAAAAGACGGGCGTTAAGCTCGACGGAGTTATGGCGATAAACCCAGTAAATGGCAAAGAGATACCAATATTCATTTCGGATTACGTTCTTATTTCATACGGAACAGGCGCGATTATGGCTGTTCCCGCCCACGATACGAGGGACTATGAATTTGCAAAAAAATTCGGCATCCCGATGATTGAGGTTGTCGCCGGCGGAGATATCGAAAAAGAGCCTTACATTGATTGCAATAAGGGTAAAATGGTCAATTCCGATTTTCTTAACGGACTTTCTGTAGAAGAAGCAAAAGCAAAAATTCAGGAATGGCTGACCGAAAGGGGTCTTGGTGAGAAGAAGGTCAATTATAAGCTTCGCGACTGGGTGTTCTCACGTCAAAGATACTGGGGCGAGCCTATTCCGATGGTATACTGTGAAAAATGCGGTTACGTCCCGCTTGACGAAAGCGAGTTGCCGCTTACCTTGCCGAACATTGATTCTTATGAGCCTACCGACACCGGAGAGTCGCCGCTTGCAAAGATAACCGATTGGGTTAATACCACATGTCCCAAGTGCGGCGCTCATGCTGTTCGTGAGACCGACACAATGCCTCAGTGGGCAGGTTCCTCGTGGTATTTCCTTCGTTATTGCGATCCTCACAATGACAAAGAACTTGCCTCTAAGGAAGCTCTTGAGTATTGGTGCCCGGTCGACTGGTATAACGGCGGTATGGAGCACACGACACTTCATCTTCTTTATAGTCGTTTCTGGCATCAGTTTCTCTATGATATAGGCGTTGTTCCAAACCCGGAGCCGTACTCAAAGCGTACGAGCCACGGTATGATACTCGGCGAAAACGGGGAGAAAATGTCTAAATCTCGCGGTAACGTCGTCAATCCCGATGATATAATTCGTGACTATGGCGCCGATACAATGCGAGTATATGAGATGTTCTTAGGCGATTTTGAAAAAGCCGCTCCATGGAGCCAATCTTCCATCAAAGGAAGTAAGCGTTTCCTTGAAAAAATCTTTGCTCTTACCGATAATCTTATTGAAGGCGATGAATACAGGACCGACCTTGAAACCGACATCCATAAAACCATAAAAAAGGTAACGGAAGACATCGAAGGTCTTAAGATGAACACTGCCGTCGCCGCGCTTATGTCGCTTCTTAACTCAATTCTCGATAAAGGCAATATCAATAAGGCGGAAATGAAGACTTTGATCACTCTTCTTAATCCGTTTGCACCTCATATTACCGAAGAGATATGGGAGATATGCGGCTTTGAAGGAATGCTTAATCAAACGACCTGGCCGTCGTTCGATGAGTCAAAGTGCGTTGATTCTTCTGTCGAGATCGCTGTTCAGGTTAATGGCAAAATCAAGGCGAGAATTATGGTAGCTGCCGATATTTCTTCAGATGATGCAATAGCCGCTGCTAAAAACGAAAAAGCCGTCGCAGAAGCTGTTGACGGTAAGACGGTTATTAAAGAACTCTATGTTCCTAAAAGACTTGTAAATATTGTTGTAAAATAAAAGGGAGGATTTATTATGCCGGATCGTTTGAAAACACTGTTTAAAAGTTATATTTTTGACGGTCTTCTTTTGACTTGTCTTGGAATTATATTGCTGTTATGGCCTGACAGTGCTTTGAAAACACTATGTATCATTATCGGAATTTCCATAGGTTTGCTCGGTTTGTTCAGGTGCATTTCTTACTTTACCGAAACAAAAATCGAGAGAAATACTAAGGATTTGGTAACCTCAATAGTAATGCTTTTGATTTGCATTGCGTTTATTGTTTTTTCCGAACATTTTATTGTAGCCTTTCAGTACCTTATTGGCGTGATCTTGTTATATGGTGCAATTTTGTTCTTCATACGTGCATATTCTGTTCGAGAGAATCCCGGTTTCATTATGAAGCTGTCTTTGATTTTTGCGGCAATTTTAACGGTATTTGCAATAATCATTTTTATCAATCCTAAAGCCTTTGCTTCCTTTATGACTAAGATTTACGGCATTTCGCTGATTGTTGAAGGTATAGCAATGCTGATTGCTCTTCGTAAGTTTAAGATTTACGTCGAAAAAGAAACGAAGGAATAATGATTGTGAATTATCGGCCTGCAACAACTGGTGTTGCAGGCTGATTTGTTATGGAGAGAAGTTTGGTATAAAATTTCTTAATACCGTCCTGTTCGAATCTCTCCCAA
>JAGAAE010000117.1 GCA_017615405.1 Clostridia bacterium
ATATAGTTTATTTGATCTTCTGTCAAAACATAGGGGTTACAATCCCATAACATACTCATATAATTCGATAAATCGCGATGATTACAAACGAATACATCCGGTGAATGTGTAGTAACGTTTTTTAACTCTCCTCGATCGCTGAAAGTGATAAAAGAAAATGTTCTGACATCCATATGCAGGTATTCAAGCAATGATTTTATATGGGATTTGTTTTGCCGGATAGGATTGTAAAAATGATATTTTGCAATTGTTTTTCTGCCAAAATGATTTTTGCCGGTATAAGTTGTTACCGTCCATTCCTTATTCATTTCATCGCCAAATATATATCCTGCGTAATTCTTATTTTCAAAAACAAATATTCCTTTTTTTGTTATATGCACAATATCGATCTCGGAAGATATGCCATTATTCCTAGGTACAAACAGATTATTAAGCGTTTTACCGCCGGAACTCATAATGATTTTAGTTGTTAGTTTAAGAGTGACATCCTTTTCGCTCAAAGATCCTTTTAACGAAGGGGAAACTTTAGGAAATTTATGAAAGAAAGACATAACAATATACCTTTACATTTTCCGGACTGAGTATAAGAATGTATCCTCCTTGTATATTTTGATAGTTTCAATTTTACGGAGAATACCATTCATCAATTGTGAGTATTAAAGTCCCTTTACCAGTTCTTTAAGATATTCTTTAAAGTCCTCGCCGATCTCCTTATGGTCAAGGGCGACCTCGACGTTGGCTTTTAAGATACCGAGCTTATTTCCCATATCGTAGCGCTTGCCCGAAAAGTCGACGCCCATCATCTTTCCGTTCTTTGCCAAAACCTTCATAGCGTCGGTAAGTTGAAGCTCGTTTCCCGCGCCGAGCGGAGTTTTTTCAAGGATGTCAAATATTTCGCTGTCAAGAACACAGCGCCCGAGGACCGAATAATTCGAAAATTTTTCGGAAAGCTTCGGCTTCTCTATCATATCGGTTACTTCAAACAATCTGTCGCCGACGCTTTCAATTTTTAACGAACTGTATTTTACCAGAAGTTCATCGGGAACGGGTTTTATACCGACAACGCTCTTGCCGTATTGCTCATACGCCTCACATAGTTCTCCGACGGCGGGTTTTTCGCCGATTATAACGTCGTCGCCGTAAAGAACGGCAAACGGCTCGTCGCCTACAAAATCCTTTGCGCGAAGAACGGCGTCGCCGAGTCCTCTTGTGACCCTCTGGCGTATATAATAAATATTGGCAAGATTCGCGGTTTTATTAAGGGTTTCGAGCATTTCGGTGTTGCCCCGTTTTTCAAGCATCGCTTCAAGTTCGATCGAATGATCGAAATGATCCTCGATAACGCCCTTACCGCGGTTGGTTATAATGAGGATATCGGTTATCCCGGCGTTTACCGCCTCTTCAACGATATACTGTATCGCAGGTTTGTCTACGATGGGTAACATCTCCTTGGGAAGCGCCTTTGAAGCGGGCAAAACTCTTGTTCCCAGGCCCGCCGCAGGGATAATAGCTTTTTTGATCTTCATAAATATCTCCTCAAATTATATTACACTCCGGCAAAAGACACTATAACGCCGGGTAAATATCTGACTACCAGAAATCCAACCATAAGCATTATAAGGCTTACGCCGCCTTTTTTGCGAAGTCCTTCATCAAAATCCCCATCGCTCGCTTTTAGTTCTTTAATGGACGAAATGACGTAGTTTCTGTAAATAAGATCGCCGAAAAGACCCATAAGCACCTGAATGATGATCAAAAAGGCAATAAGCGAGAAAAATATGATGATATTCGTTTTTGATAAACCGGCGAGGTAATCTCTCATCGCCACAGTCATTGTCGACGTTGAACCCGAAAATGTATTTAATCCCGAAAGATAGGGGTACATTATTGTGTAGACGGCGACCTCAATAGCGCCCATAAGCGCTCCGAAAGTATACATCTTTCTGGAAAGAAGCCACGGAACAGGGAACAAAAACGCCAGAAAATTGAAAAACGTCTTTTTGCCCGATTTCATTTTTGCAAATTTCGGAATGTATTTATTGGTGTTTGCCATAACGAATTTTTTTGCTTCGTCGGCGGTAACGCCGTCGCCCAGATCGCAGTCGGGCGCTACGCCGCCCAAAAAGTCGAAAAATACCGCGTTTCCGCCGAATTTTGAAACGTTCGGCGTTCCGCATTTCGGACAGGATGAGGCGTCGCGGCTGTACTCTTCGCCGCACATCTGACATTTTACCCCGACGTTAGTATCTACCCCCGAATTATCGGGAGTAAATCCGGGCGCAGGGTCTTTTTCACTCTCGGCTTTTTGCTTGTTCTCATAGCTTTCGTCGGTCCCGTGAAATTGCTCCAACGCACAGTGCCCGAGCGAGTTGTAACATTCGCGGTGATAGGGCGCTCCGCAGTCGGGACATATTACGACGTCGTCCTCTTTAAAAAGTTTGGCGTGACAGTATTGACACTGCTTGCCCTCAACATCAAAGCTCATACAAAAGTTCCTCTGTAATCTTCTATTTTCTCGAAAACACTGTCAAAATAGTGTTCCCCGTAATTATGAAATTCTCCGTTTTCGATCATACCTTCAAGTTCCGGCATTTTGATCCATTTTGCGGTGTCGACCTCGCTTTTTTGCAAAACGAGTTTTTCGGCGGGGGTATCGGTCGTCGTTATCCAGACGTCCAAAAACGAATTCTTTCGTTTAAGGCGCAAAAGCTTGACGAGGTTATCCTTGTTGGCTTTAATTCCGAGTTCCTCGAAAAGTTCCCTTCTTGCCGCCTCAAATGAGGATTCTCCCGATATTGCGGCACCGCCGGTCGCCGCCCATTCGCCGGGCATAAGTTTTTTCTCGTCCGAACGGCGCTGGATAAGTATCTTTCCGTCGGCGGATATGATCCAGATATGAACGACCAGATGGTATTCGCCCGGTCTTAACGTCCCCGTGCCCCTTACGATCCTTCTGCCGGTCGGGTTTCCGTTTGCGTCTAAAACGTCCCAAAGTTCAACATTCATCTAAACGTTTTACAACCTCGCCTTGATTTTTATAAATGCTTTTTTCGGGGACGTAGCCTCTGAGCATGGAAAGCGGATAGACAATGGTATTTTTACCGATTATCGTCCCGGGATTCATAACGCTTCCGCAACCGATCTCGACGTAGTCGCCTAAAAAAGCGCCTATCTTTCTGATCCCCGTTTCGATCACCTTATCGCCCAGCCTTATCTTGACGGGCGTACGGTCGGATTTTATATTGCTCGTTATGGAACCTGCTCCCATATGGGAACGGTAGCCCAAGATCGAGTCGCCGACGTAGTTATAGTGAGGGACCTGAACGTTGTTGAAAATTATAACGTTCTTTACCTCGCTTGAATTCCCGACGACACAGTTATCCCCGACGAAGACGCTGCCTCTTATAAAGGCGCAGTGCCTGACCTGGGTGTTTTCCCCGATTATGCAGGGACCCGTTATGCTTGCGCTTTTTGCAATGGTCGCGCTCTTTGCTGCGAAGACCCCATCGCCTAAATCGTCATACCTTTCAGGGTCGAGAGTTTTGGCGTATTCGATAATAAAATCCGAAATATGAGGCAAAACTTCATAAGGATACTCGAATTTTTGAAGCAAAGGCGCCGCGGCGGTATTTTCAAGTGAAAAGAGATTCTTGATTTTGATACGATCCATTTATTCTCCCCGTGTTTATAAGTGATTTTAGGTTATTATAACAAATTTTTCCGACATTTTCAACTTTTATGTAATTTGGTATTGTAAAATTTTGAAACATATATTATAATAGGTGTTGCAAATTGTATATTGAACCGTGCGAATGGGCGGGTCCTGTGCGACGGGACGCTATGAACCATGTCAGGCGGGGAACCGAGCAGCATTAAGTAGTTTTTCCTGTGCGCGCAGTAAATCGGTTCATTCGTGCGGCTTAATATACAATTATTTTTTGTGTTCGAAGGTGAATGATTTGGCTTATCAGGCGCTATACAGAAAATATCGCCCGTCGACCTTTTCCGAAGTCTACGGTCAGGAGCATATAACCGAGGTCCTGAAATCGGAGCTTAGTTCCGATAAGATCTCCCATGCCTATCTTTTCACCGGAACGAGGGGAACGGGCAAGACGACCTGCGCGAAAATTCTTGCAAAGGCGGCGAACTGCTTAAATCCCAAGGACGGCAACCCCTGCAACGAATGTGAAATGTGCAGGGCGATAAACGAGGACACCGTCACCGATATCTGCGAGATCGACGCCGCCTCTAACAACGGCGTAAACGATATAAGACTTTTGCGTGAACAGGTCAATTTCACCCCGTCGGTCGCTAAATACCGCGTTTATATCATCGACGAGGTGCATATGCTTTCGACACAGGCGTTCAACGCCCTTCTTAAAACCCTCGAAGAGCCGCCGAAACACGTTATTTTCGTTCTGGCGACCACCGAAGTACATAAACTCCCCGCCACCGTTCTTTCCCGTTGTCAGCGTTTTGAATTTCGCCGTATCGACCCCGAGAAGATATGCGAAAGAATTCAGTTTGTAGCCGGAAAAGAGGGCTTTAAGGTCTCGCCGGACGCAGCTTCGCTTATTGCGGCGACCGCAGACGGCGGTATGCGTGACGCCCTGTCAATACTCGATCTTTGTGCCTCGGTAACGAAGGATATAACCGAGGATACGGTCGTTTCGGTCTGCGCCATGGCGGGCAACGAATACCTGCTTAAATTTGCCGACTATATCAAAAAAAGGGACGTTGAAGCGGCGCTTTTGCTTATTGACGAGCTTCATAATTCCTCGCTCGATATGATGCGCCTCGTTTCCGAAATAACGAGTCATTTCAGGGACCTGATGATAGCAAAAACTGTAAGGGACAAGACCCTTCCGATAGTCTGTTCGACCAAAAAACTCGAAATGATAAAATCTCAGGCGCAGGAATTCTCGCTTGCCGAGATATTGTCGATCCTCGAGGTTTTAAGAGACACTGCCGCAAAGATGCAGGCGGGCAACCACCGTACCCGGGTCGAAATGATGATCATAAGACTTTGCAACCCCGAACTCGGGAATTCCCTTTCTTCTCTTGAACAGCGCGTAGCGGCGCTCGAATCGGGAAATGCCGAGCGCCCGAAAACGGTCGCGGCGAGCGAGCCGCCAAAGACGGAAAACCGTGAAAAGGCGCCCGAGGACGTCAAAAAAGAGCAAAAACCGAAGACCGAAATAAAGGACGCTCCGAAAGAGAATGCCGGTCCCGACAAACCGATAAAGCAGTGGGACGATATTTTAGCGGAACTTCGCGTGACCTGTCCCATTATCGCGGGTGTTCTGGGCGGCTCGAAGGCATATATCGAGGGCGAGCGGCTTTTGATAGATGCCAAAAACGAGCAGTTCCGATCTCTTATAAACGGTGAAAACCCGACGTACAGGGACGCGATCAAGGCGGCAGCCTCCAAGATACTCGGTAAAAAATACAACTTAGGTCCTTACAAGAAGATAAACGACAAACCGGGCGAGGACAGCGATCCGCTTGCCGCATTTGCCCGGAAACTAAATGAACTTGAAGATTAAAAATCTAAGAAAGATATGGTGATATTATGAAAGTCAGGATCCCGAATTCCGGCGGACCCGGAAATATGAACCAGATGCTTAAACAGGCGCAGAAAATGCAGGAGGATATGGCCACCCTTCAGGAGGACCTCGAACAGAGAGAGTATTCCGCGACCTCGGGCGGCGGCGCCGTTTCGGTCACGGTTGACGGAAAGCATCTTATTAAATCCATAAAGATAAATCCCGACATCATCGACCCCGATGACGCCGAAATGCTTGAAGATCTCGTAACGGTTGCCGTAAACGAGGCGATCGGAAACGCCGCTAAGACGGCGGAAGAGGAAATGGGCGCCATAACAGGCGGCATCAACCTGCCCGGTATGTTCTGATGAATTATAATATCGTACCGCTTAACGAACTTATAAACCAATTTTCCCGACTGCCCGGTATCGGCAAAAAGACGGCGCAAAGGCTCGCTTTTTCGATACTTGAACAGCCTCCCGAATATGCCGAGCGGTTTTCAAAGGCGCTTATCGACGCGCGGGAAAAGATACATTTTTGCAGTTGTTGTCAGGCGCTGACCGACCTTGATACCTGTCAGATCTGCGCTGACCCTCAAAGGGATCATTCGGTCATCTGCGTCGTCGAAGGTCCCAAGGACGTTATCGCTTTCGAGCGGATGAAGGAGTTTTCGGGGGTCTATCACGTTCTCCACGGCGTTATCTCGCCGCTTGACGGCATAACGCCCGATAAACTGAAAATCAAAGAACTGATGACAAGGCTTTCAAGCGGAGAGGTCAGGGAAATTATTATGGCGACCAACCCGACCGTTGAGGGCGAGGCAACCGCGAGCTATATCTCGAGGCTTGTTAAACCGATGGGGATAAAGGTCACCCGTCTTGCCTACGGCATACCGGTGGGCGGCGACCTTCAATACGCCGACGAATTCACCCTCGCGCGCTCGCTTGAAGGGAGAAACGAGATATAATGGAGCAAAAAAAGATCGACAGGATAAACGAACTTGCAAGAAAGCAAAAGAGTGAAGGACTAAGCGAAGAAGAACTCGCGGAACAGAAGATTTTAAGAAGAGAATATATCGACAGTTTCAAGGCAAGCCTCGTATCTCAACTTAACAGCATTTATATCGTTGACGAAAAGGGAAACAAGAAAAAATTGATTCAATAGACCCTTCTGACGGCTATCGGATGATAGCCGTCAAATTTTAGCTTTTTTGCCTATTGCCGGATATTAAATTATAACTATATATAGTGATATTTGCCCTTGACGGTAGCTATTTTTTGGTATATAATGTGTTTGATTGGGCTTTTTGTTATTCCTATGCCCGACCCTTTATCACTCGGAGGTGCATTTTTTATGCCGCAAGTCAGCAATGTTTTTGTTGTTTGTATGGGTGTCGGAACGGTTTTTTTAGGACTTGTTCTGATAATCCTGATATGCAAAACAGTGGGCTTTTTCTGCAAGATCTTCGTGAAATCCGAAAAGCCGAAAGCCCCCGATCTCCCAAAGGTCTCAAACGAGCTTTCGGGCGCTAAAAGGCAGGAGATAATTGCCGCCGTGACCGC
>JAGAAE010000118.1 GCA_017615405.1 Clostridia bacterium
AACGGAGTTGGATTTACCGGTCACTATATAGAAGAATCAAGTCTTGGCGGTCAGTTGCTCTGTTGCGGCGGAATTATGCCTTTTTATGAGTATATGACCATGCCGGGTATCGACTGGCTGACCGAGATCGCAGATAATGAGATACCGGTTCGACAGTTGGCAAGCGCCGCGGCACAAACGGGTAAGAAACAGTGCCTTACCGAATCTTTTGCCTGCTGCGGGTGGGAAGTTACGCCCAAGGACGTTAAAAGGATCGCCGATTTTCAGTTTATAAACGGCGTAAATATGCTGTGTCATCACTTGATACCTTATTCGGAACGAGGCTCCCGAAAAAACGATCACCCGGCGCACTACTCGGTGATAAATCCGTGGGTATCCTATGAATTCTCCGATTTTAATCTATACTTTGCACGGCTCGGAAAGCTTTTAAGCGAAAGTAAAGAGTTTATCAACGTTGCCGTTCTTCACCCGATCCGCAGTGCATATTTTGACTATAAGCGTGAAGAAGAAACGGACGGTTACGCTATCAAAGAGTATGACGACCGTTTCAGAGAGAACTGTCGAAGACTGTCCGCAGCAGGGATAAATTACCATTTTTTGGATGAGGTAATACTGAAAAAATACGGCTCGGTCGACAACAAAAAAATCAGGTGCGGACAATGTGAATATGATTTTCTTGTTTTGCCCGACGTCATAACGATGGATAAAACCACCGAAAAGCTCGTTCGTGAATTTGCCCTTGGCGGCGGAAAAGTATTGATAATGGGGTCAAAGCCGTCCTATTTAGAGGGTCAGCCCTTTGATTACCCTTATCTGCACTCGACCGGCACGATATCGGATATTATAAAAACCCGGCCTTTCCGTATTGAAAAGCCGGATAACGACCTTTATTACACCTACCGTGAAATAAACGGTATGCCCTTTATGCTGGTTCAAAACGCTTCAGTGACCCGAGCGGCAAGCCAAAAGATATCGCTCGGCGAGCATATCCGTTCGTTTAGAAAGCTTGATTTGTTTACTATGCAGGAGAGCGTTATTTCGACCGATATTTCCTTGCAGCCCGGCGAGGCCGTTTTGTGTTTCCCGGATACGAAAGAGCCGGATACACCGAAAACATTGACCGAAAAAACCTTCGTTCTGAACAATGCCGAAGCCTCGTTTGAGGAAAATACGTTTATCATCGATAAAGTTCGGTATTCGTTTGACGGTGATCGTTTTTCAAGATCCTATCCCGTTCCCGGTTTGTTTGAAAAACTCCTTGCCGAAAGATACGAGGGTGAATTACACTTAAAATATACGTTCTTATTAAAAATGATTCCCAAACAGGTCTGTATAAATATTGAAAATACCGGTGTGACCTCGTATAATATTAACGGAAACGAAATATCTTCCGCTTCCTTCGGTCAGCAGGGCGAATTACTCAAAGCCGACGTTACCGAACTCTTGAAAACGGGAGAAAACTCGATATTTTTAAAAATGAACTGGCATCAGGACAAAAGGATTTATGACGTTCTGTTCGGAGATAATATTACCGAAAGCTTAAAGAACTGTATCGCTTATGATTCGGAGATCAGTCCTGTTTTACTCACAGGTAAATTCGGCGTATATTCCGAAAATGCCTTTTCGGATTCGATCGACGAGGGATTTGTTTACGGAACCGATTTCTATATCGGCGAAGCACCAAGCCGTGTTACAGAGCCGGTTTTTGACGGTTTGCCGTTTTTCTCGGGAAAGCTCACTGTCAAACAAAACGTTTTTCTTGATAACGCCGACGTTTTGCTTCGTATAAACGGCTCATGGCAGATCGCATATATCAAACTCAACGGAAAAGACGTTGGAAAACTGATTTACGGAAACACGATAGATTTAGGTCCGTATGCCGTCGTTGGCGAAAACGAGATCGAAATTGATTTCATCGTCGGCAACCGCAACCGTTTCGGACCGCATCATTATTGCGGACCCGATGAAAACTATGCGATCGATCCTCCTAAATTCTCATTGACCGGAACGTGGGAGGACGGAAAAAGTGAATATTACGCAGAACGGTTCAGTTTGTTAAAACTGGGTGTAAAGTAGGGTGATAATATATGATTTCAGATCTTAAAAATATCGGGACAAGTTCCATGCGAACCGATTATTTGCTTGCTAAAAAAGTTCTGTATAAAACCGACGGTATAAAATGCGCCGATTATCTTTTGAAAAACAGAGACGGTCAACCCCATACGGGCGTTGGCGGTATGGCGGTTTTTTCTACGAAAAACGGGAAAAAGGCGTCAATTCTTCTTGATTTCGGCTGTGAATTTTCCGGCGGGGCGGCTATTACCGTAAACCGTGTATCTGATGCAAAGGATATGCGGTTTTTGGTTTCCTTTGGCGAATCCGCGGGAGAAGCGATGGCAAATATCGGTAAAAAAGGCGCGTGTAACGACCATTCTATCCGTAGCTTCAAAATCAAACTGCCGCAATACGGTAAAACCGTGATAGGAAAAACGGGATACAGGTTTTTATATCTTGAGCTTTTGGAAAAAGAGGCAACAGTGCATATAAGCTCGGTTCAGGGCGTGTTTACCTACCGTGACGTTCCTTATCTCGGGTCGTTCTCTTGCGACAGTCCGGTTTTTAATAAGATTTATGATATCAGCGCCTATACCGTTCATCTTTGTATGCAGGAAGCTTTGTGGGACGGCATAAAGCGTGACAGGTTGGTATGGATAGGCGATATGCACCCGGAGATCCTGACGATACGCTCGGTCTTCGGAGATCAATCGATAGTCGACGATTCTTTGCGCCTGATAACAAAAGAATTTCTCGCCCCTTGCTACCCTAACAATTTCACAACCTACGGAATGTGGTATTTTTTGATACTTTGGGATTGGTATTTGTATACAGGCAGAAAAGATATTATCGAAGGATCGCTTGATTATTGGAAACCGCTTCTTATAAAACTTTTAAGTCTTGTTCATAATGAAAGCGAGCCGTTAAAAGAAAGCGAATTCAGTATGGGCTTTTTCCTTGATTGGCCTTCCTATGAGACCGAGGATGCAAAATCCGGCGTTTGCGCGCTGTTTATTACGGCGCTTGAAGCGGCGCAAAAAATATGCTCTTTCGCAGTGGAAAAGGAGCTTGAAAGCTCCTGCAAAGAAAAGATAAATATACTTCGTAATGCCTCTTATAAAGAAAGCGGAAAAAAACAAATTGCCGCCATAAGAGCATTGGCGCAAATTGATGACAAGGCTTTTTCGGCAGACGTTCTGACCAAAGAAAATGGCAAAGGAATGTCGACCTTTATGAGTTATTACATCCTGACCGCAGCGGCAAAAACGGCGGGAACAACGGCGGCATTGTCAATGCTTAAAGAGTATTACGGCGGTATGATCAAA
>JAGAAE010000119.1 GCA_017615405.1 Clostridia bacterium
AAATCCGTATAGAGCGTCTTGCCCATATTTTTGCATGATTCTTGCAAATTTGAGAAATCGCCGTCACTACCGAAAGACGAAGCAAAGTTAAATCCTCCGCCAACCTTTCCGGGGTTGAGTCCCGATTCGCCAAATCCTTTTATCCTCGTGACCGGTTTTTCCCCGATGTCTTTCGAGAAAGATGAGAAGAGGTCTTTTGCCTCGTTAAAGGTCGTTGCAACCTTCAAACTTCTTTTCGGAACGCCGAGAATTGACTCGGTCACCATTACGCCGCCTAAAGCGGTAACGGCATACGGCGACGAAAAATCTCGTTTCTGATTGGAAATATATCCGTTTTTCTTTAAATAATTTTGGTAGCATTTTGCCATACCGACGTAGTTTGCATCCTCACCCGAAAGCGGATAGAAACCGACTGATATGACCGATTGCATCCTGTCGGAAAGGATTCTTACCTCGCCTGCATTGCTTGCTTTGCCCATCGTGTAGTCGGAATCGGTAACGAAGATATCACCATAAATTTTTGAAGAATCGCTGCTGATATCACCGGCATTTACACGCATAAGAAGTGAAGCCGGATTTTGTTCCGCGATACAGAAGAGCGCCTCATCCTTTACTTTTATTCCGTAAGCACGCATACCGGCGCTGTCAGAAGGATCGGAATCCGAAGATGTCGAAAGCAACGCGGCATTCCCGCCGCCGACACTAAAGTCTTTCTTGGTACCGGAGGCATGATACTGAGTATCGACCAAAGCGCCGATACCGTCCGAAACAAAGATATAAGCGTCCGGTTCCTTCATATCGACCGTCATAAGATATCTCGACGGAACGACCGAAATAAGGCGATTCTCTGTGCCGTCTTCACCTATTTCCCTACCGTCAAGCGACATTGATAACGAATCTTTTCTCAAAACGTAGGTCACGGGAACGGATATCTTGATCTTATCAAAATAATAGGTCAGTTTTATGCCGTTTTTGACCTTTTCCGCCGATATCCTTTTGTTTCTCATATTCTCGCTGTTGCTTGAAGCAAGATCCCATAAGAAGGTGTTTTGAGACTGATAGTAAACGTCAAGTGTCGAAACGTATTGAGAATCACCTTTGGCATCATTGGCAGTACCGTCGCCCGTCGACTTGAGGTCTTCTGCGTCACGGTAGTTTTTCCATACTTTCCCGGTTGATTTAACCAGGAGAGCAATGCCTTTTTTATCGTTATTCCAACTTAGTCTCAGATTATCGTTTTCCGCTAACACACAAGAATCAAGCGTCTTGATTTTGACGTTGCCGTTGTATTCGTATTTTACGTCAGCTTTGTTTTTGCAGCCCGAAAAACAGGCAATACAAAGCACAACAGCCAGCAAAACGGATACTGTTCTTTTTGCAAACATCCGAAGTTTCCCTCCATAAGAAATATTATCTGAAAACTGCTTCATTGTAGAGTTTTAAGATAAACTCCCAGACCTGCTGAAGCAATACGCCGACTAAAAGAACAACCGAGACAATAAGGATCATTAAAAGTATCGTAACGACAGTTGTTGACAAGAATTTAAAGAAATCAAATTCATGGACCTGCATTATGGCAATACAGAGGATAAATAACGTAAAGATCGTGACCGCCGATCCGATCCCGTCCATTACCTGAAGTCCGGAAATAGAAAGGAACTGCGAAAGGATGACCCTGACAAAGGTGTAGACGGTCATTGGGATCGTACAATAGCAGGTCGCTATAAATACGTCTTTGAGTTTTCCCTTACCGGTCGAAAGACAAGCGACCAGCCAGTTTGCAAACGACCACAGAACGATGAGACCGGCAGTACTTAGGATGGTATAAACGGTATTATACGTTCTCGGGTCACTGCGCAGGAACAAAAATCCCGAAACGGTCTGATTGAGAAGGTTTGCAAGATAATAAAGAATAAGCAACACAAAGGCTATCCAGAGCGAGCCTAAATTCTTATACCGTATCTCTTCAAATGAATTGAAAGGATGCGAGATCGTTGCAAACGCAAGTTTTAGTTTCTTATTCTTGATGAGGATAATACCCTTTTTCTTTTTGACTATCACAAAGGCAACAAGACCGATAATAACGACCAGCGCGATCGAGAATATCCACACGAAATTATCGGAAATATACTTGCTGAAAAGGACACCCCACGCCAAGTCGTAGGTGGTGTAGTCAAGACCGATTTTCGCGTATTCAAGCGCCTTTTCATACTCACCGTTCGTATAGCAGGCAATCGCCATTCCGCGATAAGCGAGTTGGCAGTTAGCGTTCATTTTTATGACCTTCTGCCATATCGGATATGCCTTATCATATTCGCCCTTCAAATGGTATTTCTGGGCTTCCATCAGTAGTTTTCCGTACTCGGTACGGGTAAATACAGTTATGGCTTTGTTATCGAAATCGAGAACCAGAACGTCGTCGCCGTGGATCGAAAGGGCTCTTGCGGCATCGAATATACCGAGTTGCTTTGCCCTGTCATATCCGCCGCCGAAACCGCCTATCATATTACACTCATTGTCGTATATGTAGATAAGACCGTGCATACTGTCGAGCGCATAGATATAATCGTCCTTGGTGACGTCTATCGAAATAATATTCTGGGGTTTGCTGACGCCGTATTTCTTAATGACCTTTGATTCGAGGAAATTAACCGAACCGGAAGTAGACGAGGATCCCCTTGTATCGCGTTTATAGAGGATATCCTGTCCGCCCGGAGAAAGCTTTCTTATCTGTCCCGAACCATTTGTATCAGCCTCGGTCTTACCGGTACAGGTGATCATATATTCCTTCGAATCGAGCGCAAGATCAACGAACGCAAACGGAAGAGTTTTGATGCTCGATGACTTCTTGGCATCATTTTTCGTCAACTTATCCCAAATGAAGGCAAGTGTATCAAGAGCTGTCGCCTTTACGTTATTTGCGCCGTAGAAACCGTTGAACTCACCGTCGGGTGAATACGCAAGCGCACCGTAATAGTTACCGAGGCTCAGGATATAAACGTATCCTCTCGAATCCTTGACGATCCTTGTCGGCTGGAAGAGAAAATCAGCCGGTATAAGATTCGATTCGGGTGTACCCCACGTTTTAAACACCTTTCCCGTGCTGTCTGCGCAAAGGACCCTTGAATTATAGGTGTCGCAAACGTAGATATTTGAGTCATTATCGACATATATGCCGCTTGGGTTATCAAAAAACAGCCCATCGCCGTTTTCATCAACAAATGACATATATGTATTAAACGTATAGTCTTCATTCAAAACAATGATTTTTGAAGAAATACCGACCAGCATATAAACCTTTCCGTCGGGACCGCAGCAAATATCATTTATATCGGGAACGTTTTCGTCTATTCCGAGAGATTCTGCGGTTATCAGCATAGACGAGGTGTACAATTCGGCGGACATTACCGATACTACCTTACCGTCCGCCTGGTCAACGTGTGTAAAAGCGCTGTTAGGCTCTGCCAAGACGGAAACAGAAAGTCCGATTGTCAAAGCTAAAACAATACAGATTATTGACAACAATCTTTTCAATTAAATCTCCGTCCTTTACATTATTCTTTGATACCCGAAGTACTCATGGTTTCCATAACGTTGCTCTGCGAAATCAGGAAGACGAGTATCGGCGGTATCATCAGCAATACGGTAACAGCCATAGCACTACCGGATCGTGCAATACCTCCGGCGGATATTGAACTCATTACCTGCGGCAGCGTTTTTAATTGCTCACTGAAAATCGTACCCTGCGGGATGATGGTCCACATTTCCTGGAATGAAAGCAAAAGCATTGTCATCCAGGCGGGTTTTAATATCGGCATTATTACGCTGACGTACATTTTGATTACGCCTGCGCCGTCAATACGGGCGGCCTCCATCAGGGCGTCCGGCACCGATGCATCCATATACTGCTTCATAAGGAAGCATCCGGTCGCACTCGGTATCGCGGGAAGGATGTAGACCCAATACGTATCAATAAGGTGAAGTTTTGTATAGATATAATATCTCGGAACAGCGAGGGTTATCGAGTTATACAAAAGCATTATCTGAACTATCCAGAAAAGCGCTTTTCTGCCCTTTACCTTTGATTTCGAGAAGGTAAACGCCGCAAGTGATGCCGCAATGATATGCAGCAGCGTTCCGGCAACGGCAACAAAAATACTGTTGAAGAAGTATCTTGAGATCGGGACCTGTATCTTGCTGAGCAGCGAAGGCAAAGCAAGATAGTTAGACATAGTAGGTCTTTTTACGAAAAACTGGGGCGGGAAAATAAGCAGTTCGTCAAGAGGTTTGAATGAGGTTACGATACAATATACAAGAGGAAGGACCGTAAATGCTCCCGCCAAAAATAAGATGCTGAAGTAGATGACGTTGCCCACTTTGGATCTTGTATAGCGACGGTATTGCGGGGTCGATTTCTTTTTGAATAATTTGAATTTCATATCGACACCCCCTTAATTGTCGCTCTTGCCGACAAGGTTAAGCAAAGCGCCTATGCCGAATCGGAACGCAAGAACCATAAAGAAAAGGAATATCGAAAGCGCCGAGGCGTATCCCATTTCGTAACGCGCGGTACCAACGTCGGAAATATATGACACTATGGTATCGACCGAGTTATTAACGCTCGGATAACCTGCCAGCGTCACAATGACCGCGCTCACCGAGAATACCGATTGTATCTGCATTACCGAACTGAAAAGCAAAATACTCTTCATAGACGGCAACGTCACATACCATAACTCATGCCAGCGTGTACGGACACCGTCGATGGCGGCAGCTTCATAAAGCTCGGCGCTGACGTTTTGCAGACCCGCTATGTTTGCGAGGAACGAAACGCCCATACTCATCCACAACTGGACGATGATAATGATGGTCATATTATATTGGGTATTCTGGAACCAGTTTATAGGCTCGGTTATAAATCCGAAACTTATAAGAAGGTTGTTAAGATAACCGTAAGAGTCACCGGAGAAGAATACCTGCCAGATGAAGTATGCGTTACCGACAAGTGCGGGCGCATAGAATATGAAGGTAAGTATTACTCGAATGGTTTTCGGGAACTCGTTGATCATCCACGCCAACATAAACGAAAGCAGGAAACTTATAGGACCGGCGATGATCGAAAATCTCAGGGTGTTGCCCAAAACTTTCATAAATACGTTATCGCCGGTAAACATACGGGAATAGTTTTCAAGACCTATAAAAATAGGATTGGAAACCATATCGTAATCAAAGAATGACAAGGTCATTGACGCCAGAACCGGCAGAATGTTAAAAAGGAAGAAGAAAAGCATGAAGGGGATCGTTATGATATAAAACGAAATATCTTCACTTGTCGTTCTTCTGCGCTTTTTCAGATTTGTTTTTGAAGACACTGTTTTTCCCCTCACTTTTTACCTCTGTTTTCGTATTGTTTCCACTTACGTGCGATCTCCTGATCCGCTTCTTCAGCAAATTTAAGGAGAGTATCTTTCGGGTTCTGATTGTTTTCAACAACGTTCCAGAACGCCTGGTATACCGAACGAGAAACGTAGTAACTTCCGGGGTACTCTTCGATCTCGCCGATATGATTGAACGAATACATGATAACGTCTTTCATGTTTTCGTCCCATTCCATCGCTTCAAACGCATCACTGTTGGAAACGCTGACACGACCGGTGGGTCCTAATATCGATTCAACCTCTCTTGAATATGAAAGCTGGGTTTCGGAACTTACCCACCATTTGAGGAATTCCCATGCAGAATACTTATCGTTTGAAAGTTTAAGTATACAGCACGCACTTCCGCCGCCGGAAGTCGTATGGTCTATCGTTCCATCATCCCTGACAGTACCCGGAACGGGAGCAACGTTCCAAAGTCCGTCGATCTCCGGAGCCGCCGCTTTAAGGGTCGTATAAAGCGTATAGGTTGAAATACCGATCGGGCAGGTTCCGGTCCTGAAACGGTTGTAGAAGTCGAGCGTTCGCGGCAGTTTAAGACTCGTATACATATCGGTCCACTCGTTAAAGCAAACGACAACGTCGGAGTCGGTAAGATTTGTCGCCTTTCCATCCGACTTGTAAACCTTCAAGCCCTTCTGCAGCAACAGGCTCGGGAAAAGGTTGATGCTTCCGATACCGATATTCGCCTGGGCAACGCTTGTCGCCGTGTTATTCGGAAGCCACGCAGTCAGGTTATTTCTCGCAAGGAGTTTTACATCCTCCTGGAAATCAGCCCAGGTAAAGTTTTCCCAACTGAAGTTTTCGGTGTTTTCAGGGATCTTGATACCCATTTTATCGAGAATGTCCGTTCTGTAGAACATCATATAGAACTGCTGGGTATCCGGTAAAGCGTACAACTTGTTTTTATACCAGTAAGGTTTATCTGCGCCGTCGTGGAAATTAGCCACTACATCCTCCCAGCCCGGCAAATCATCAAGAGCGTACAGCATATTTCTCATTGCCAGATTTACCGGCTCTGACCTCGACGTCTGAACAAGACAGTCAGGTCCTTTGCCGGACAAGACAGCCTGGACGACCGACGCATTAACGAGCTGGACGTTGACGCTGATATTTGTTTTAGCTGTAAAGTTACTCTGGATCAAAGCGTTTAAAACCTGAGCCTGATCACGACCCCAGTTGACCCAAAGGGTTATAGCTTTTTTATTACCGGATTCATCCGATATGTTATTGTAATTCTGGGAGAATGAAACGAGGAATTTCTTGACCGAAAAACCGATCTTTGCGAATAAACCGGACTTTTCAAAGGGGCTTTCATCCCCCGGAGCGGTGAATGCGAGTTTATCAAGATCAAGCGGCATACTGCTCATTTCCGAAAGAACCGAAGCAAGCGAAGTATACTTTGAATAATATTCGCTCTTGTATCTGTGGGCGGTGTATCTGTTGTCATGCATCAGTTGACAGATCTGACGCATATTATTGATGATCGAAATATATGAACCGCTCTTTTCACCGGTCGTTTCCTGGAGCAATTTGCTCGTTTTCGATAAAAGACCGGTTATCTCTTCAAGGCGTTTCTTCATATCGTCGATCTGAGCGAAAAGATCATAGTCACGATAGATATCGACCGTTTCGCCGGTGATCATAGTGATATCGACGTAGAGTTCACCTATCTTGGTGTTTGCCTCTTTCAGGTAGTCCCTTGCCTTTTCGACTTCGCCCG
>JAGAAE010000120.1 GCA_017615405.1 Clostridia bacterium
CAGCAACAAGACAGAATTATTAAAGTCGGCAAAATCGCAATCGCCTTACAACTAATTGGCGGAATACCATGGGTGATTTTTGCAGCATTAGGTTTATGGACTATGATAAATCCGCCGTTGGGATTCGATTATAACAATTATGATAAACTATATATGGGTCTTATGATATGGCTTTTAATTGGTGCTATATATTTCGTCGGTATAATTGTTTTTGTAAAAATCAAATATCCGTATTATAGTGATGCAAAATGGAGATACATCAATAAAACCAGAAAACAAAAATAGTTTTCTATCGCACCTGTATTATCACAGCTATAAAACTCAATGTTTTTTCTCTTGTCATAAATGTGCCGTAAATCGGGCTTTGCAGGGTTTGAAAACCCTGTAATGTCTCCGTTTTACGGCATTTTCTTAATCCAACGGTTTCATCGTCGGGAACAAGATTACGTCCCTTATAGACTCGTTTCCGGTGAGGAGCATTACAAGGCGGTCGATACCGATACCGCAGCCGCCTGTCGGGGGCATACCATATTCAAGGGCGGTAACGAAATCGTCGTCGAGCATATTTGCCTCCTCGTCGCCGCATTCACGGAGCATAAGCTGATGCTTGAATCTCTCCAACTGATCGATCGGGTCGTTAAGCTCGGAATAGGCGTTGCCGTATTCTGTGCCTAAGATAAACAACTCGAAACGCTCGGTAAGATACGGCTTGTCCGGTTTTCTCTTGGTAAGGGGTGAGACCTCAACGGGGTAGTCCATAATAAAGGTCGGCTGTTCAAGCGTTTCCTCAACGAATGCGTCAAAGAAACCGACAAGGATATCGCCCCAGGTCTCTTTTCCTTTTTCGATCTCGATATGCTTTTCTTTCGCGAGGGCGACCGCCTTTTCGTTATCGCAGGCAAACGACTCGAAATCGATGCCCGTAACGTCCAAAACCGCCTGCGCCATAGTCTTTCTCGCAAAGGGCTTTTCAAGGTCGATATCAACGCCCTTGAAGGTGACCTTATAGTTGCCGTTTGCCGCCAAAGCCGCGTTTCTGATGATCGCTTCAGTGCGGTCCATCATACCCTTATAGTCGGTGTAAGCCTCATAAAATTCGATCGAGGTAAACTCGGGGTTGTGTTTTGTATCCATACCCTCGTTGCGGAAAATTCTTCCTATTTCATATACCCTGTTCATTCCGCCGACGATAAGGCGTTTGAGCGGAAGCTCGGTCGCGATACGCATATACATATCAAGATCCAGCGCGTTATGATGGGTAACGAAGGGTCTTGCGCTCGCTCCGCCCGCGATGGTCGAAAGAACGGGAGTCTCGACCTCGGTATAGCCGATGTCTTCAAGCGTCTTTCTGACCGAGCCAATGATCTTTGAACGCTTGACGAAGGTTTCCTTGACCTCAGGGTTTACGATAAGGTCAACGTAACGCTGACGGTATCTTGTATCGGTATCCTTAAGACCGTGGAACTTTTCGGGAAGCGGAATAAGGGATTTCGACAAAAGCTCGATATGCTGAGCGTGAATGGATATCTCTCCGGTCTGGGTCTTGAAGACAAAGCCTTTAACGCCGATGATATCGCCGATGTCCCACTTCTTGAAGGCGGCATAGGTCTCTTCGCCGACGTCGTCGCGGCGGACGTAAAGCTGGATATCGCCGTTTCCGTCACGAAAACCGACAAAACTCGCCTTTCCCATAATACGGCGGCTTATGATCCTTCCGGCGACCGAAACGGTCTTGCCCTCATATCCTTCATAATCGGATTTTATATCGAGAGCGGAATCGGTGACGTCGTATTTCGTCTTGACAAAGGGGTCGTTTCCCGCCTCTTTAAGCGCCGCCAACTTTTCGCGGCGAACCTTTAAAAGCTCGTTTAAATCTTCGGTTTGATTGTTAGTAACGTTTTCGTTTGCCATATTTCATCTTCCTTTTCAAAAAAGGGGGCAGTTAAAAACCGCCCCGTTAAATCAAAATCACTTTGAAATCTTAACGATTTTAAGCTTCATTTCTCCGCCGGGAGCCTCGACGATGACCTCGTCGCCGACCTTCTTGCCCATAAGAGCCTTGCCGACAGGGGATTCGTCGGATATTTTCTGTTCTAACGGATTTGCCTCGGTCGAGCCGACGATCTTATAGACCTCTTCCTCACCGAATTCCTCGTCGAATACCTTGACCTTAACACCGACGACGACCTTTTTCGGAGAGCCTTTGACGTCGGTTATGATCTCGGCGTTTTTAAGCATGTTTTCGATATCGACGATACGAGCCTCGGTTTTAGCCTGCTCGTTCTTCGCTTCGTCGTATTCGCTGTTTTCGGAAAGGTCGCCGTAGCCTCTGGCTATCTTGATCTTTTCCGCAATTTCCGGACGGGTTATATTTTTTAAATGCTCTAATTCTTCTTCGAGCTTTATTCTGCCTTCTTCGGTCATCTTAAAAGTTTTTGCCAATCAGATTACCACCTTTATATTTGATGAAAATAAAATAATCAACGGTGCGAGGGGCACCGTAGACTAACATATTATATAATCATTATGCCAATATGTCAAGTTTTATATTGACAAGTGCCGAACATTGTGATAAATTATTAGTATATTAAAAAGGCTGTGACGAATTAAAAGTAGGTCTTGCTGTGGGTAAAAGAGAGTTGCCGGTCGGTGAAAGGCAACCGAAAAGCAAAACCGAAATACACTTTCCGAGCCGCCGGCTGAAACAAAGTAGGCTGTGTCGGGTGCGCCCGTTAAAGCGCGGGGGTCATGTTTGTGACCCGGTGAGGTCTTATGCGTGAGCATAGGGCAAATTGAGGTGGTACCACGGTATTATCCGTCCTCTGTGTAAATTATTTTATGCAGAGGACGTTTTTGTTTTCTGCAAAGAAGGGGAGTTATTTATGTTTATCAAAATTGCTATGCTTGTAGTGTTCTTCGGCGTTATGATCGGCGTCGGGATCTACTGCAAAAGGCACGCGACCGACGTTAACGGCTTCGTTTTGGGCGGCAGAAACGTCGGACCATGGCTTACGGCGTTTGCCTACGGAACGTCGTATTTTTCCGCCGTTATCTTTGTCGGATACGCCGGCAAATTCGGCTGGGCGTTCGGAGTTGCCGCGACGTGGATAGGTATTGCAAACGCACTTCTCGGCTCGCTTCTTGCGTGGGTCGTTCTGGGCAGAAGAACGAGGGTCATGACAAGGCATCTTGATTCGGCGACAATGCCGCAGTTCTTCGGCGAGCGATTCGGAAGCAATCCGCTTAAGGTGTTTGCCTCTGTTATTATATTCATTTTCCTTATTCCTTATACCGCTTCGCTTTACAGCGGACTCAGCCGTTTGTTTGAAATGGCGTTTCCGGTTCGGTATGAGGTGTGCGTTATCGTGATGGCGGTGCTTACGGGCATCTACGTTATCGCCGGCGGATATATGGCGACCGCGATAAACGATTTTATTCAGGGCATCGTAATGCTTGTGGGTATCGTAGCGGTAGTTATCGCCGTTCTTAATACAAACGGCGGATTTATAGGCTCGCTTAATAAACTTGCCGAGGTAAACGACGCTACCGTTTCAAAGACGCCGGGAATATTCGCCTCCTTCTTCGGACCCGATCCGATGGGACTTTTAGGCGTTATGATACTTACCTCCCTCGGTACGTGGGGTCTTCCGCAGATGGTTCAGAAGTTCTATGCGATAAAGAGCGAAAAATCGATCTCAAAGGGGACCGTTATCTCAACGGTTTTTGCAACGGTCGTTGCCGGCGGATGCTATTTCCTCGGCGGCTTTGGAAGGATTTTCGCAACCAGCGAAGAGGTGGCGGCAGGCGGCTTCGATTCGATCGTACCGAATATGCTTAAAGACCTATCTCCCGTTTTGATAGCCGTTGTTATCGTTCTTGTCTTGTCGGCTTCGATGTCGACCCTTTCATCCCTTGTTCTCACCTCAAGCTCGACTTTGACGCTTGACTTTATCCTTCCGCTCAAGAAAAAGGAAATGAAGGAAAAGACCCAGCTTATAACCATGAGATCGCTTATCGTTGTTTTTGTCGCGGTATCGGCGGTTATAGCGATCCTTCAATACAAAAACCCGGCGTCGATCGGATTTATCGCCGATCTTATGGGTATATCGTGGGGCGCTCTTGCAGGTGCGTTCTTAGCGCCGTTCCTCTACGGTCTTTATTGGAAACGCGTCACAAAGGTCGCCTGCTTTGTAAACTTTATCTTTTCTTCGGTGTTTATGTCGCTGGTTCAATTCTGCAAAGGTATTTTCCCGACGTTCTTTCAGTCACCCGTCAACGCAGGCGCGTTTTGTATGCTCTTCGGTATGATTCTGGTGCCGATCGTCAGCATATTTACAAAGGCTCCCGAAAAAGAGAAGGTCGAAGAGATCTTTGCTTGTTATGACCAAAAGGTCGTTGTTTCGGCAAAAGACTCGATCGGTCAGGAATAGCGTGAGGACACGGCTTTGAAACTTAACTATAAGCAAACGATACTTATCGGTTTTGCCTTTATGTCGATTTTGTGCTTCTGGCAATTCTACGATCTGGCAATACCCTATATTCTTAAATATAAATTCGGGCTTAAAACCCTTCCCGCAAACGCAATAATGTCGATAGATAACGCTCTTGCGATATTTATGCTGCCGCTTTTCGGCGCGATATCCGACAAGACAAAAACGCGCATGGGGAAAAGGACGCCTTATATCCTTTTCGGAACGATCGCGGCGGTGATCCTTCTTAACTGCGTTTCGTTTTTCAATGAAAAGGCGTATTTCCCGGGCTTTTTCGCCTGCCTTGTGATCCTTCTCGTCGTTATGGCGATCTACCGCTCTCCGGCGGTCGCATATATGCCCGACGTAACGCCGAAGCCGCTTCGCAGCAAGGCAAACGCCATAATAAATCTTATAGGCTATATCGGCGGGATCTTTGCCACCGCAGTAATGATAGTTCTCCTCAAAAACGACGGTTACGACGCGGACGGAAACAAAATTTTCCGCAGTGATCAGCCCTTCGCTCC
>JAGAAE010000121.1 GCA_017615405.1 Clostridia bacterium
TTGAAGGGAAATACCTGTTATCGGAAAAGCAGTATAATATAGCGAGAGAAACCGTGACCGCCACCTATTTTGCTCTTTCAAACGGCTATATGGGTATACGGGGAAGCCTTGAAGAATCGAACACGGTAAATGCCCAGGGCACATATATTCGCGGTGTTATCGGTAACCGCCCGATAGGCGTGGCGCCCGTTGTCGAGAACGAGTATATGAAAAAATGGTATTTTGACGAGGCGGCCGTTCGTAATTACGATAAGGTCATCGCCAACGTCAATATAGCAGATGCTTTGTATCTTCGGTTTTTTATAAACGGCGAGTGCTTTCTGCCATGGGAAGGAAAGATCCTTTCGTGGGAAAGAAAACTCGATATGGAAAACGCCCGACTGATACGCGATGTCAGGTGGCAATCCCCGAAAGGCGATATAACCCGCTTTAAGTTTGAACGGTTTGTAAGTTACGATGATGACCATCTTGCATATATAAAATGCACCGTTACACCGGAGAATTATGATGGAAGCATAACCGTTCAAAGCGGCATTGATTCGGTTTCAAAATCGAGCGGTTGGAGGATAACCTCCCGCCCCGAAGGCAGTGTCTGCGGCAACAGGGTTTATTATTCTTGCCTTACCTGTGAGGATACCGGTATCAAAGCCGCCGCAGGAACAAAAACGGATATTTACGCTGACGGTAAAAGACTTGAGCTTAAATGGTCTGACTTTGATAATGACGGGATATATGCGAGCAAAACCGAATTAGCGGTAACAAAAGGACAACCCGTAGTACTTGAAAAACAGATTTGCTTTATTACCGATAGGGACGGCTTTGAAAATACAGAAATCGCCGTAAAAGAGGTTCTCAACAAGGAAACGACCTACGAAGGATCTTATGCAAAGCATATAAAGTCCTTCAAAGAGTATTTCGACAAAATGGACGTTGATATTGAAGGCGATGAAAAGGCTGATACGGCTCTTCGTTTTTCAAATTTCGTAACACTCGGAACTATTTGCAGAAACGACTCGGTGCACTCATTAGCGCCAAAGGGACTTACGGGTCCCGGCTATTGCGGAACGGTCTGGTGGGACTGCGAGGTTTATCAGTCACCCGTATTTTTTGAAACTATGCCGGAAAACGGAAAGAATCTGCTTCTCTATCGTTACCGTATGCTTGATGCGGCACGCCGGAATGCAAAGGAAGAGGGCAGAAAGGGAGCAAGATACCCCTTCAATTCGGGTATTTCAGGCAAAGAACTTGTCTGGCCGGTCTCCCGCCATCCGAAAATGCAGATCCATATCGTTTCCGACGTTGCATGGTCGATAAACAACTATTATAACTGCACCGGCGACGATGAGTTTATGATAAATTACGGTATGGAAATGCTGTTTGAGATATGCCGCTACTGGATATCGCGTGTTGTTCGTAAGGGTCGCGGATATGAGATTCTGCAGGTTACAGGCACCGATGAACAGCATCCTTACGTTGATAATAACGCTTATACGAACTATTGCGTTGCATATATAGTCGCAAAAACCATTGATTTTGAAAAGAAATACGGCACGAAACTGACCGCTCTTAAAGAAAAAATCAAAGTTACCGATAAGGAAATAGAAGAGTTTAAGGATTTAGCGAAAAACATTTATCTCCCGATAGATAAAGAAACCGGAATGATCCCGCAGTTTGACGGATACTTTGATTTAAGCAGAGATCTGCCGAAGACAGAGGGAAGCGGAGCATCGCTTAGCGCATATCAGATAAGCACAGGGCTTTATCATTTGAGTCAGGTCATCAAGCAGCCCGACGTGCTTGTGATGTTCGCATATCAGAATTTTAAGTTCTCCCCACGCGTTTATCGCAGAAACTGGGACTATTACAGAGCTCGTTGCGAGGCACTTTCGTCCCTTTCTTATTCGGTCCATTCGATCTGCGCTTCGGATAACGGCGAGCCGGAAAGCGCCTATGATTATTTTATGAAAACGGCGCTTATGGACCTTGACGAGCTTCACGGCGACGTAACGCCCGGTATTCACGCCGCCTGTGCGGCAGGTGCCTGGATGTCGGTCATCAGGGGTATTGCAGGTGTCAAAATGTTCGAGGATCGCGTTGAAATTGATCCCGAAATGATACCGTGGTGGAAGAAACTGTCTTTCCGCGTTTGCTGGCACGGTTGTGAAATGGCAATCGAGCTTGATAACAGACAGATCAAGGTCATCGCCGGGTTTGATAATGATAAAACCGTTCCGCTGATCATTTGCGGTGAACGTTATGAACTTAAATCAAACGACGTTATTACAAAAACACTCGCAGTGAACGGCAAAGAATTATGCAGATTTCATTTGAATAACAACGGAGCAAAGGAGTAATCAGAATGAATGTTTTAGCGATTGGGTGCCATCCCGATGACGTTGAGATCGCCTGCGCGGGAACCCTCGCAAAGTGCGTCAAGCGGGGCGACAAGGTCATAGTCTGCCACGTTTCAAACGGTAATCTGGGTCACGTTGTGATCCCGCCCGACGAATTAGCGGAGATCCGCAAAAAAGAGGCAAAAAAAGCCGGAAGTCTTGCCGGCATTGAGGTCATTTGTGCCGATTTCGGTGACCTTGATATATATGATAACAATAAGGAGTCCCGCGAGCGGATGATCGACGTTATACGTTACGCTCAGCCCGACGTTATTATCACTCATAACCCGGACGACTATATGCCCGATCATACGGCGGTCTCCCGCCTTGTGTTCGACGCCTCCTTTGCGGCGACGTTGCCTAACTACACAAACTATCCGCATAAGTTCAGCAGGGAGGACGGATCTCCGGCAAAACTTGTCCCGATATACTATATGGATACCCTCGCCGGAGTCAATTTCGTGCCGGACGAGTTTGTTGATATAACGGACGAGATAGACCTTAAAATGCAGATGCTTGAATGTCACGAAAGCCAGCTTGTATGGATGCGTGAGCACGACGGTATTGATTTTGCCGATATGGTAAAAACCTGTTCAAAATACAGGGGCTACCAATGCGGCGCTGATTTCGCCGAGGGCTTCAGGATTTGCAAAACCTATCTTAAAGGAACAACTAAACGGTTACTGCCGTGAATATAAAAAGAGGTAATTAAAAATGGATTTTATGACAACTGTTAAGGGCTCATTGCTCGAGAGCTTTTACCCCGAAGGCTGGGACATGGCGAAGATCGACGCTTGCTGTGAAAAAGGAACGGCAAGGGAAGATTTCTGGAACAAGGATTTCAGTCCCGTCCCCTGCGAAAGCATAAACGATTTCGATACCTTTATGGGTCACGAGATCGCAATGCAGGTAAGAGAAACCGCCGAAAAGGGACAGAAGCTTGCGATTATCCTCCCCGTAGGTCCTATGGGTATGTATAAGTGGGCGGCATATTTCCTCAACGAGTGGAACGTAAAATGCGACCACGTTACGACCTTTAATATGGACGAATGGGCGGACGGCGAGGGCAATACCCTTTCAAGCGATAACCCCGCTTCTTTTGAATACAGTATGAAAGAGGCGTTTTTCGGCAAGCTTAAAAACACAGTACCCGAAAACCAGCGCAACTTTGCCACAAAGACAAATCTTCCCACATACCCCGAAAAGATAGCAAAACTCAAAGCCGAAGGCGCAAAACTCGTCCTCGTTTACGGTATCGGCAGAATGTGCCATATCGCATTCTGGGAACCGCATTTTGCGGGAGATTACGCAAACGTTGAAGAGTGGAAAAAGGCGCCCTATCGTCTCGGTGCAAAGCTTCATCCGCTTACCATCGAGCAGAACGCAATAACGAGCTTTAAGTCGAGAACTACCCTCGTTCCTTGCCGCGCAAATACTATAGGTCCCGCTCTTTTCCTTCAGGCGGATTACGCTATCGGCGGCGCCGACGGTGCTTTAGGCAGAGGAATGGGCTGGCAGGGAATGAGTTTTCTTACGACCCTTCATTACGGACCCGATATGCACATAACCTCGACCTTTATCCCGACTATGCCGGGCAGACTGTTCTATCTTAAAGAGCTTGCCGGTCCGCTTGTCGCAGAGTGCAACTGATATGAAAAAAAAAGGTATTGCCGTAGTCGGCAGTATATTGGTCGATGAAATAAACGCCGTTTCAAAATACCCGTCGGAAGGGGAACTGACCCGGATCACCGCCGTCAAAAAGGCGGTGGGCGGCTGTGTGCCCAACGTCGCGGTCGATTTAAAGAAAATTTCGCCGCAATTAAACGTGTTCGCAGTCGGTAAGGTCGGCAACGACGAAAACGGGCAATATGTAAGTAACGTGCTTGACGCAAACGGCGTTAATACCGATATGATAACCGTGAGCGACGAAAAAACAAGCTTTACGCAGGTCATCAGTGTTTCGGGAGGGCAAAGGACCTTCTTTACCTATCCCGGCGCCTCGGCTGATTTCGGCAATGACGATATCGATTACGAAAATCTTGAAGCTGATATATTTCACCTCGGGTATTTTCTGCTGCTCCAAAAAATAGATGAAGGCGACGGTCTTAAGATCCTTAAAAAGATAAAAGAAAAAGGCATAAAGACCTCTATCGACCTTGTCAGCGAGAATTCAGACAGGTATAAATGCGTTTTGCCGTGTTTGCCATTTACCGATTATCTTATCATAAACGAACTTGAAGCGGGTCGGCTTACGGGAATATCGCCCGATATAAA
>JAGAAE010000122.1 GCA_017615405.1 Clostridia bacterium
GGATATTCAAGGGTATATCCACCGTTTATGCTCGCTTTAAGCCCCTTTTCGACCGAGTACATCTCGCCGGTCAACTGCGGTGTTTTCAGAAGTTCGCTCGTGTCTGCGACCAGACTGCAGCCGCAAAGCGTCAAAGACAACGCCGTGCAGAGCAAAACCGACGCAATTCGTTTCATGGATACACCCCCTCATTTTACAAAATCGCATATATAGTTATTATATCATAGTTCACACAAAAAGAAAAGTATTATTTATTATATAAATATAAAAAATAAATGCAAGCCCCGCAAAACCCGGAGTTGCATTTATCGGACATCAAATTTTGGGGCAAAAATGATACATCGTCTAACATCTAACGTCTAACATCTAACATCCAAATCACAAAACCTCTTTAAAATAAAGCCCTCTTGTGAAATCTCCCTTCGGGGCGGCGCCCGATAAATAGGCGTCAATGATTCGACGGCATTCCTCTTTTTGCTCGGCCGTGAAGGACAAAACGATAAAATCAAGCCCCGAAAACGCCTCGCCTTTATCGGCAAGGTAAATCGGCTTTGAATTTAATATCTCACTGTAATTGCCGTGGCAGAGAATTGGGAATTCGGTGCCGAGCCGGTCGGTGATCCTGCCGTTTTTACGACATTCGGCGCAGCTTTTCCCGTTTTTGACGGGGCAATTCCTGACCGCCATAAGCGGCAGCCTTCCATAAGCGAAAACGCCTTTTTTACCGGGTGTTTTAAGGCTCTGCGCGGCGCGGATATCTATCTCGGCGCTCAGGGTCATTTCTTCGGCGCCGAGTTCTTTAAGCACCTGCGCGTTTTCATGGTTTAAGACGTTTAATCCTATATCGCCGATGACTTCCATCCCGCATTTTTGCGCGAGCGCGAGGGCGGGGAGGGTGCCGCAAACCACCTTTTTAATGCCGCCTTCTTTTAACCTTTTGAGCCTTGAAACAATCTCTTCTTCGCTATCGATAAACTTCGGCAGTTTTACCGCCGTTCGGGCGGTCGCCTTTTCGCAGTTTTGGAGCGGAAGGATAACGAGATCTACCCCCGTAAGGTCGTCGGGGATCTGCTCTTTTCGGGCAAATTCCGCATATATTTTCGGGCGGGTGTCCTTAATTTCGGTGGTTTTTTCAAAATCTCTTTCAAAAAACCTTCTTTCGGGGATCTTTTCAAAGATCTCGCCGAGTTTTTCGCAGCATATTCGCCTTAAATCGTTGATCTGAGCCGCCGAAACAAACAAACCGTTATCAAGCGAAATTTCGATTTTTTCGGCATAATACGGCGTTCCTCCGAGTTTTGAAAGAAGCGCGTTTATATCCTCCTTTGCCGTCGGACGCGTCTTGGCATCCTGCGGTGCTCCGCCGCTTGCAAAAACGCGGTTTTCGCCCGAAACAAAGCCTATTTTTATCGGTTCGTTTCTCTTTATTTCCGCCGATATTTTGACCGCTATCCGCTGATACTCGTTTCGGTAAAGCCCGTGCAAAAATCCGTGAACGCTTTTGGATCGTATCGCGTCGGAATCTTTGCGAACGCCGAACATTTCTCTGCCTGAATTACCCGTATAATAGCCGTCTGTAAAGCCCGAACGCGAAAAGACATCTTCAAGCATCCTTTTTGCGTCCTCGTCCAATATGCCCTTTTTCGCCGCGGTCCTGCAGGCTGTAACGGCGGCGGCTATGTATTCGGGGCGCTTCATTCTTCCCTCAATTTTGAAGGAATATACCCCCATATCAATAAGCTCGTCGATATAGTCGAGAAGCGAAAGGTCTTTAAGGCTGAGATCGTAACCCGTACCGTTTTCGACCGCAAAGGGCAGACGGCATGGTCCCGCGCAAAGCCCTCTGTTTCCGCTCCTGCCGCCCAAAACCGACGACATAAGGCACTGCCCCGAAAGGCACATACACAAAGCGCCGTGAACGAAAACCTCGACCTCAATGCCGAGTTCGTTTGCTTTTTTGCAAAACGGTATCAGCTCGTCCCGACTCATCTCACGAGCCGGAACAACGCGGCAAAAACCGAGTCTTTTAAGAACGGGAAGCGCCGAAGGAGAATTGACGGTCATCTGGGTCGACGCGTGAAGCTCCACGTCGGGCATCGACTCTTTAACGATCCTTGCAAGCCCCAAATCGCTGATTATAAAGCCGTCGACCCCGGCGAAATATGCTTTTTTTGCGAGCAAAAAAGCGTCGGAAAGTTCCTTTTCCTTGACTGCGACGTTAAGCGTAAGATAGGTCTTTACGCCGTTTCTTCGGCAATACTTAACGGCGTTCTCCATTTCTTCCAAAGAAAAATTTTCGGCGTTTCTTCTTGCGGAAAAATCTTTTAGTCCGAAATAAACGGCATCAGCACCGCTTCTGACGGCGGCAAGGAGCGCCTCATACGACCCTGCCGGCGCCAATATTTCATAATTTTTGTCCGGCATGATCTTCTCCCTTTATTTTCATCGTCCTCATCGCGTTGAGCACCGCCAGAACCAGAACTCCGACGTCGGAAAAGGCGGCAAACCACATAATTTTAGGTATCGAAAGCGCCGAAAGGATCAGAACGCATAATTTTACCGCTATCGAGAAAATTATGTTTTGTTTTGCTATAAGTTTCGCTCTTCTGGCGATCTTTATAATGAGCGGGATCTTGTCGATATTATCGTCCATTATAACGATATCGGCGGTTTCGATCGCGGCATCGCTTCCGAGTCCTCCCATGGCGATACCGACGTTTGCCCGGGCAAGCGCGGGGGCATCGTTTATCCCGTCCCCGACAAAGGCGACCTTTTTGTTTTCACCGAGAAGTTTTTCGACCCTGCCGACCTTGTTTTCGGGAAGAAGCGAGTGTTCATACCTTCCGATCCCGAGTTTTTCGGCTATCTCTTTCGCAACGTCTCCATTGTCTCCCGTCAGCATTATCGGCTCGATCGTAAGGGCTTTCAGTTCGTCGATCGCCTTGCCGCTTTCATCCTTAACGGCGTCGGAAATAACAATATGACCGAGGTATACCCTGTCAAGGGCGATATGAACGATAGTCCCCTTGTGCGAACATTCCTTGTAGCCGATATTGAATTTTTGCATCAGTTTATCATTACCGATAAGAACTCTTTTACCCTCTACGACGGCGCCGACACCCATTCCCGAAATATTTTGAACGTCTTCCACAAAATAATTGTTGACCCCATTATAATGCGAAACGATCGACCGCGCTATCGGGTGGCTGCTGTATTCCTCGACGGCGGCGGCAAGTTTAAGGATGTCGTCTTCGCTGACCTGCTTCGGGTGTATCGCCGTGACCTCGAACGAGCCCTTTGTAAGGGTCCCGGTTTTATCAAGCAAAAGGGTATCGATATCGGATACCGTTTCAAGCGAATCGGCGCCCTTTACGAGGATACCTTTTTTTGAAGCGCACCCTATCGCACCGAAAAAACTCAGCGGCACCGATATGACGAGCGCGCAGGGGCATGATACGACAAGGAAGGTAAGCGCCGAATAGATATGCGCCCTCCATCCTCCCGTTATAAGCGGAACGACGACGGCGATAACAAAGGCGAGCGCTATCACGGCAGGGGTGTAGATCCTTGCAAATTTCGTGATAAATCTCTCGGTTTTTGCCTTCTTTTCGTTCGCGTTTTTAACAAGTTCGATGATCTTTGAAGCGGTCGAGCCGTCCGCCGTCGCGGTTACCCTTATCTTCAAAGGAGAAGTAAGGTTGACCGTTCCGCTGTAAACCTGATCGGAAACGCCGAAGACCCGCGGGGCCGATTCGCCCGTGACCGGCGAGGTGTCGATCTCGGTCCGTCCTTCGAGAATAACGCCGTCAAGCGGTATCCTTTCCCCGATCCCGACAATGACCGTGTCACCGACAACTACGTCCTTTGCGTACCTTTCGGTCTCTACGCCGTTTTCAAAGACCTTCGCCTTGTCGGGTCTTATTTTCAGTAGGTCGTCGAGCGATTTTTTGCTTTTTTTATCCGCGATCTCTTCAAATATTTCCCCGATCTTGAAAAATAGCATAACGAAGACCGCTTCGGGGAAA
>JAGAAE010000012.1 GCA_017615405.1 Clostridia bacterium
GACCGATCCCGAGGATTTCAGAAAGGGCAATTTCGGCATTGCATCGGAGTTGCTTGATACCCTTAATAAATACGGCAATAAAGCTCCCGTTATGCTTTCATCCTCAATTCAGGCAACTTTGCAGGGTCGTTTCGGCGACAGTGAATACGGCA
Organism: Clostridia bacterium; assembly: GCA_017615405.1. Classification (GTDB taxonomy): domain Bacteria; phylum Bacillota; class Clostridia; order Oscillospirales; family Acutalibacteraceae; genus UBA737. Next base: position 153 of record JAGAAE010000012.1, read on the forward strand.
GAAGCAAAAAAGCGGGTGAGGAGTTATTCTTCGATTATCAAGAAAAAACCGGTGCAAAGGTGATTGTCTACCGCTTCCCGAATATCGTCGGCAAATGGATAAAACCGAACTATAACAGTGCCGTGGGAACTTTTTGTCATAATATTGCCAACGACCTTCCAATAACCGTAAATGACCCGTCGGTTGAGCTTGAAATGCTTTTTATTGACGATCTCGTTGAGGAGATGTTCGACGCGATCGAAGGCAAAGAACATAGATGTGAATTCGACGGCGTTCAGGCGGTATTTAAAGAAAACGGCAGGTATTGCGCGGCGCCCGTGACCCATAAGGCAACGCTCGGGTACGTTGTTGAATGTCTTAACAGGTTTCACGATCAACCTCAAAGTCTTATTGTCCCCGAGATCCCTGACGGCAGTTTTGAAAAGAAACTTTATTCAATGAATCTTTCATATTTGCCGAAGGAAAAGGTCGCTTTTCCGCTTAAAATGAACATCGATGAGCGGGGAAGTTTTACCGAACTTTTAAAGACCGAAAAGTGTGGGCAGATAAGCGTTAATATTTCAAAACCGGGTATTACAAAGGGTCAGCATTGGCATAATTCAAAATGGGAGTTCTTTATCGTCGTTTCGGGACACGCCCTTATCGAAGAGCGAAAGATCGGAACGGATGAAGTTATCTCGTTTGAGGTCTCCGGCGATGAGATAAAGGCAGTGCATATGCTCCCCGGTTATACGCATAACATAATAAATCTTTCAAAAACCGAAGACCTTGTAACGGTAATGTGGGCTAATGAGCAGTTTGATAAGGACCGCCCGGATACATTCTTTGAAAAAGTATAAAAGTTGAGTTGAAAAAATGATGACGTCTTTACAAAAAGGAATTATTAACATAATAAGAAGCGCGCTTACGGGCAAAAAGTTCGATCTTCCGGATGACTTTTCGCTTAAAGATGCTTTAGATATCGCAAAGAAGCACCAAATAATAAATTTGTTTTATTACGGTGCCGTGAATTGCGGTATAGATCCTAACGATCCGCTGATGCTCGGCGTGTTCAATACGGTTTGCTCTAATATTTCGCGAAACGAGCGACAGACCTATGAATATAACGGTATTTCCGGTGCCTTCGAAAAAAACGGTATTGATTATCTTCCGCTTAAAGGGCTTGATATAAGAAAACTTTATCCGAAAGAAGATATGCGGATAATGGGGGATATCGACATCCTCATAAAAGAAAGTCAATATGCCGGGATAACGTCGGTTATGACCGGGCTTGGATTTAAGGACCTTAACGAGAGCAACCACGAACATATCTGGAAAAACAACGGAGTTATCGTCGAACTTCACAAAAGGCTGATCCCTTCGTATAATAAGGACTATTACAAATACTTCGGCGATGGGTGGCAGCTCGCTCATCCCGACGGTAACGGCAAGCACCTTTTCAAAATGAGGGATGAGAACAATTACGTTTATATCTTTGCTCATTTTGCAAAGCACTATCGAGACGGCGGGATAGGACTTCGCCATCTTGTCGATCTCTACGTGTGCCGTAATCATTATAAAGAACTTGACCTTGAATATATTGATAAAGAACTTGAAAAACTGCATCTTAAAGAGTTTTATCATAACGTTTCGATGACGCTTGACGCCCTTTTTGAGAACGCCGAGGAAAACGATATGACCGAACTTATAACAAATTATATTTTTGAAAGCGGTCCTTACGGTACAAGGATGAGACAGCTCATTTCAAGTCGGTTAAAGAATGCAAACGGAAGAAAAGCCGGTGAAGCGATGTCGATAATCTTTTTACCGCTTGAGAATATGAAACTCGAATACCCCGTTCTTAAAAAAATGCCGTTTTTCCTTCCTGTGTTCTGGGTAGCGAGGGGATTCAGAACGGTTTTTCTCCGAAAAGGCAGGATCAAAAAGAATGTCGAAAAGTTATCGTCGGTCAATGACGATGACGTAAAAGAATATAAAGAATATCTTAATTACGTCGGACTCGGATTTTATAACAAATAATAAAAATGCTACGGCTTAAAGCTGTAGCATTTTTTATATCTCAGTTGTTATCGATCCATTTTTTTGATTATCGGTTTAGTCTTCCTTGATATAACGATCGCCAAAGAAAGCTTTATCAAATCGGGTATAATAAAGGGAACAACACATAGAGAAAGGGTCTTGATTATCCCGATACCGCCCGTTTTGTTATAGACGAGAACAAACCACGCCGAACCGAATGCATAACACACAATCAGCCCGATCAAAAGTGCTGAAAAATCAACGACGACCGAACTTTTGAATATCTTGTTAAATATATAATATATAATAGGTATAAATATAAATCCTATTATATATCCGCCGGTGGGACCGGAAATCACACCGAATCCGGAATTAAATCCCGAAAAAACGGGAACGCCGACAAGTCCTAAGGCAATATAAATAATCAAAGAAATAAGCCCGCATTTTGCTCCGAATAACGCGGTTACCAAAAAGACGGCAAAGGTCTGTAACGTAAACGGTATTGCAGAGGGGATATATATCCATGAGCACACGGTCATAATTACCGCACAAAAAGCAGGCAGGATAAAGTCTGTTGCTTTTGATTGTTTCATAGTTCTTGTGCCTTCATAATTTTAATAAATCTGAACATTTCATCGGGTCCTTCGGCATCGGCTATGGGTTGATTTTTGTCGACGTGTTTTTCGTTAAAAAACTCAACTGCCGAAAAACCGCATTTATTTATATAAAAATGTATGTTCCTTTTTTCAAAATACGGGGTATAGGTTTCCCAAACCCCGGTCTGCGGGTATAGCCGTTCGACCTCTTTCCACGCGGCGTAGCCTATCCCTTTGCTGTGTTCATCGGGTGATACGAAAAGAAGTTCCAAATGATTGACGTTTGTCTCGGGATCGATCTTTAAGACAAGACCGCCAACGATCCTTCCGTCACACGTAATGCGGTAGGCTGTTCCTTCGTCAATGCATTTACCGATCGTCTTCCCGGATATTATTTCACCGTCATTATCAAGATGATCGTCTCTTTCGCCGAATTCTTCCAGTGCGCCGTATTTAAAGGCGTATTGATTGTCTTTTATGAAATTTTCACGGTCGGATGGTTCTAACGGTATGAGTTTAATCTCCGGCATATTCGACTCCCATTAATGTGCCGATAGGGAAATCCTATCGGCATAAATTATCATTCACTTTTTTCTATGACCGCAATGGCAAGATCGTCAAGCTGCGCCTTATCAACCGTTGCGGGAGCGCCCGACATAAGCTCGCTTGAATTCGCGACCTTCGGGAAGGCAATGACGTCGCGGATGGTATCGGCTTTACACATTATCATACAAAGCCTGTCAAGCCCTATGCCCATACCACCGTGCGGCGGAGCGCCGTATTTGAAGGCGCCGATCAAAAATCCGAACTTTTCCTTTGCTTCCTCATCGGTAAGACCAAGTGCTCTGAACATATGACTTTGCAGTTCGGGGTCGGTAATACGAATAGAGCCGCTTGAAAGCTCAACGCCGTTGAGAACTAAGTCATAAGCGTTTGCAAACACCTTTTCGGGATCGGAATCAAGATATGGGATACATTCGTCGATCGGCGATGTGAACGGATGATGCATGGCGTCCCAGTTGCCGGTCTCTTCGTTGTATTCAAAGAAGGGGAATTCGGTTATCCAAAGGAAATTGTATTGATCCGGGATAATATCAAGTTTTCTTGCGACCGTGAGCCTTAACGCTCCGAGAACCGACAAAGCGGTGTTTTTGCGGTCGGCAACGATAAAGGCAACGTCGCCCTTTTGCATATCGAGGCGCTCGATTATCGCCGCCATCTCATCCTCGGTCATAAACTTCGCAAAGGAACAGGACGGAGCGTCCTCGACCCATCTTATAAAGGCAAGACCCTTTGCACCTATACCCTTAGCGTCCTCGGTAAGCTTGTCGATCTCTTTTCTCGTATAAACGTCAGACGCATTTTTCGCATTTATAGCCCTTACGGTGCCGCCGTTTTTAACGGTATCGGCAAAAACGCCGAACCCGCAGTTTTCTACGATATCCGAAAGATCCTTTATCTTCATTTCAAACCTTGTGTCGGGCTTGTCGGAACCGTAATCGTTCATAGCGTCGGTATAGGTCATGCGGGGGAGAGGAGTCTTGATATCGGCTCCCAAAACTTCCTTGAAAAGACGCTTGACGTAACCTTCTGCGATTTTGAAAACGTCCTCCTGCTCAACAAACGACATTTCGAGGTCTATCTGGGTAAACTCAGGCTGTCTGTCGGCGCGAAGGTCCTCGTCGCGGTAGCATCTCGCTATCTGCATATAACGGTCAAATCCCGAAAGCATAAGCAGCTGTTTATACATCTGCGGCGACTGGGGAAGGGCAAAGAAACTGCCCTTATGGATACGTGAAGGAACAAGATAATCTCTTGCGCCTTCGGGTGTCGACTTAATGAGCGTCGGTGTTTCTATCTCGATGAAACCGTTTTCATCAAAATAATCCCTTGTGACCTTGGTTATGCGGTGACGCATAAGTATGTTGTCTTTAAGCGGTGTACGGCGAAGGTCTAAATAACGGTATTTAAGACGAAGCTCCTCGTTTGCGTTGCTGTCGGGGAGGATCTCAAACGGTGGGGTCAGCGATTCACCTAAAACCTTAAGTTCGTCGACCTCGACCTCGATATCGCCGGTAGGGATCTCGGTGTTTATCGAAGAGCGAAGTCTTATCTTGCCCCTTGCCATAACGACAAATTCACTGCGAAGCGCAAACGCCTTGTCAAAAACCGATTTTTCGGTTTTTTCGTCGAATGCGAGTTGGATAATACCCGTTCTGTCACGAAGGTCGGCGAAGATCAGTCCGCCTAAGTCTCTTTGGCGCTGGATCCAGCCGCAAACGACGACCTCTTTTCCTATATCTTCTTTTCGAAGCGTTCCGCAATAATCGGTACGCTTCATTCC
>JAGAAE010000123.1 GCA_017615405.1 Clostridia bacterium
CATAAACGGTTCCTCGCAGACCGACGCTTCGCATTCGTCGGCGTCGCCCAAAACAGAGCAGTTTATCTCACGAAGCCCCGTGATCGCTTTTTCGGCGAGGATCTTTTCGGCGAAGGAAGCGGCAAGATCGGCGGCGTCAAACAATTCCGCCTCGTTGTTGACCTTGGTTATGCCGACGCTCGAGCCTAAATTGACCGGCTTGATGATGAGCGGATATCCGACCTTTTCGCCTATCTTTTTCTTTATGCCTTCCTTATCGAGCAGATATTCCCTTGCGCGGAAGGTGAAGCAGGGGAGGGTCGGAAGCCCGGCGTTCAGAAGAACGTCCTTAAAAACCGATTTATCCATACCGACGGCGGCGGAAATGATATCGCAGCTGATATAGGGGATGCCCAAAAACTCAAAATACCCCGCCATTGTTCCGTCCTCGCAGTTGGTCCCGTGAACTACCGGGAAGGCAAGGTCTATATAAACGTCCTTTTTCTTTTTGAAAACGCCGCCCGATAAGTACCGCATACAAACGCCGTTCTTATCCCTTAAAAAGGTGACCGGCTCGCAATTCCCCGTAAGTTTATCGAGGTCCTTGAAGTTTTCTATATCGAAAAGGACGTCGCCCGTGAGCATAGCACCGTTTTTGTCGACGTATACGGGGACGATATCGTATTTTTCGCGGTTGATGCTCCGCATAGCCTGAACGGCGGAGATTATCGAGACCTCATGCTCGACCGAACGGCAACCGAAAAATACGGCGATAGTTGTTTTCATAAACAGAACACCACTTTTTTTAATTAAGATAGTTATCGGGAAGATCGTTTTCAAGCAAAACGACCGTACCTTGGTCGGCAAATTCCGAATAGATCTTCATAGCCGCCGCAAACGACGGGGCGACAAAGGTCTTGTCTTTATCAAAACCGACCGAATCAAGCGCGTCGGTCATCGGCTTTGAACGGTTAAGCCCCACGAGTATTATTATATCACAGAATTTCGCCGCTTCAAGTCCCAGTGCGAAATTTGCCTCGTATTCCTTATCACCGAGTTCGATAAGTCCCGGCGTTATGATGACCTTTTTCATATTATCAAAGGTGCCGAGCGTCCTGACCGCTTCAAGACAGCCGACGGGATTTGAATTGTAGGCGTCGTCGATGAGGAGCGAGCCGCCGACCGAGTTTTTGAGTTCAAGCCGATGCTCAAAGGGTTTAAGCGAGGCGACGGCAACCCTTATTTCCTCGGGCGAAACGCCGAGATCGGCAGCCAGAGAGCAGGCGACAAGTATATCAGATATACTGTGAAGCCCAAGAAGTTTGGTCGTGACGGGGATAACGGTACCGTCGAGCACTAAATCGAAACTTGCCCCGAGCGAGCCTCTCTTTATGTTTTTGACCGAATATTTACTGCCTTCGCCTACGGCGATAAGGGATTTATCGCTCCTGTCATAGCGCGAAGCGATATCCTCGCAGTCGGTAAAAATATAGGTTTTGCCGCTTTTTTTATTAACGGCGTCGGCAAGCTCGAACTTGGTTTTAAAAACGTTGTCGACCGATTTGAAGGTATCAAGATGCTGGGCGCCGACCGAGGTTATTATGCCGAGATCGGGTCGGACGATGTCGCAGATCTCCTTTATATCGCCCCTGCGTTTGGCTCCCATTTCGCAGATGAATATCTCGGTCGAAGGCTTTATCGTTTCCCGTACCGTTCTTACGACCCCCATCGGGGTGTTGAAACTCTTCGGGGTGCAGACCGTGTTGAATTTTTCGCTTAAGATCCTTGAAAGGATGAATTTTGTCGTCGTTTTTCCGAAACTGCCGGTAATTCCTATGACTTTAAGACGCGGATTTTTTCTGAGTATCTTTTTTGCGTCGTTTATATAGTAGAGTGAAATAAGTTTTTCGACCGGCGCCGTAAGATATCTGACAAGAAGAACAAAAAGCGGCGATATAAAGCCGAAAAGCCCGATGAGGGTAAAGATGTATTTCCCCGTCTTGTCGGCTCTGAAAACGACAAGCAAAGCGGTGAAAGCGACGATAATTACGAGCGAAAGGGCGACAAATCGCTTTACCCTTGCGGTAAATTCAAGTTTTTTGATTGATTTTTTTCTTGTCCTGACAGCCGAGAGTATGCGGAAGAAAAGCAGAAGGGCGCACAGTGCGATACAAATATACCCGAGATCGGCTAAGAATAAAAAGGAATTCAAACAAAATCCGAAGGAAAATACGGTCAGTTCGTTGATATATGAATCGTTGACCCACTTTAAGTATCTTTTCGGGAAATATGAGTTTTGCTGGAGCATCTGGAGCTGCTTATATAGCGAAAATACAAGCGAGATCTGAAGCAAAATTGCCGAAATAATAAGGTATATTGACATTTATCGGTCCTCCCGCTTGATAAAGCTTTGTAAAATCGCATTGGTCCTGTAAGGCTCTTCGCAGAAGGAGAAATGCCCCCTGCCTTCCAGAACGCACAGCCCTGCGTCGGGGATGAGTTTTTCCATTATTTTCGCGTCCGAAAGCGGTGTCGCGGTGTCCTTCTCACCCCAAATGAGAAGGGAGGGGCATTTTATGTTCGGCAGGATATCGCGAAGATCGGTATTGACGAGTGAGACGAGCGTCTTGCGAAGAACGGGCGGCGCCGCGTTATAGTCCGCCGAGCCGTAGTGATTTCTCGCCCTTTTAAGAAGCCCGCCCGAAAATTTATTGATGACCGGCAGGGAAAGAAACTTCTTTATTCTTTTAAACCTCGCCGCTCTGCGTTTTTGCTTGGGGGTCTTTTCGGGGATAAGTCCGGCGGCGTCGAGCAGAACGATCTTCGGTGGGTCGACAAGACGGTCGGCGGTAAGTTTGATGGTGACCCGTCCGCCGTGTGAATGCCCGATAAGTATGGGATCGTCAAGCCCGATCTCTTTTATGAATTTTACGACAAGATCGCAATAGTCGTCAAGGTCCCACGGCTCCTTCATAACGTCGCTCTTCCCGCAGCCGGGGAAGTTGAGCGCGACGAGACGGCAACGGTCCGCAAGACCGTTCATCACCGAGCGGTAGACGTCAAAGGAAGAGCCCCATCCGTGCAGCAGCAAAACGGGTATCCCGTCCCTGATGCCCGATTCGGTATATTCGATATTAAGTCCGCCGATATTTGCAAACATCGAAACCCCTCCTTCTTCAATATAGTGTATATTATAACAAATATTACATAAAAATAAAAGCCTTTTTTTGCCGTTCGTTCCGGTCGGCGTCGGATAGCGGGTCAAAGATGTCGGAAAAATCCTGAAAAACCTCCCGGAATTTTTTTCAAAAAACGTCCTGAAAATTTTTAAAAAAGTGCTTGACTTTTGTTTTGTTTTGTATTATAATCGTAAATTACTAATGGATGATGGGGGATTTTGCGCCTTTTTTTCCGAAACGGTATTTTCCGCCTTGTGAAAAAGCAACGAAATCCGCCTGATTTTAAGCCTTGTTTTCCTCGATATTATAATATGTAGGAGTGGATCGCGACCTATGAAGAAAACTGATATGGTCAAGCCTATCCGTTTGGGTAGAAACGAACGTATGACCTTCTCGAAGATCAATGAAGTCATCGATATGCCTAACCTCATTGAGATCCAGAAGGATTCATACAACTGGTTTGTCAACGACGGACTCAAAGAGGTTTTTGCGGATATGGACCCGATAACCGATTATTCGGGCAATCTTTCGCTTACCTTTACCGATTACCGTGTCGATGAGAAACCGAAGTATGATATTGCCGAATGTAAAGCAAGGGATACGACCTACTCGGCTCCTCTTCGTGTCAAGACCCTGCTTGAGAATAAAAATACCGGTGAAATAAAGGAAGCCGAAATATTCATGGGCGAATTCCCGCTCATGACCGCTTCGGGTACCTTTGTCATAAACGGCGCCGAGCGCGCTATCGTATCTCAGCTCGTTCGCTCACCCGGTGTTTATTATGCCGAGAAGACCGACGAAAAGACAGGCAAGCATCTTTTCTCTTCTACCATAATCCCGAACCGCGGCGCCTGGCTTGAATACGAGACCTCGGCGAACGACGTCGTTTACGTTCGTATCGATAAGAACAGGAAACTTCCCGTAACGGTATTCCTTCGTTCTTTGGGTCTTGCCTCCAATCAGAATATCCGCGACCTTATCGGCGAGGAAGACCGTCTTGCAAAGACGCTCGAGGTCGATCCCACCAAAAATACCGAAGAGGCTCTTATCGAGGTTTACAATAAACTTCGTCCGAACGAGCCCGTAACCCTCGACGGCGCAAAAGCATATCTTGAGCAGTTGTTCTTCGACGCTCACAGATACGATCTTTCGCGCGTCGGACGCTATAAATATAATAAGAAGCTCGACCTTGCTTCCCGTATCAAGGGCAAGGTGCTTTCCCGTCCGGTCGTTGCCCCGCTTACCGGTGAGGTTATCGGTACTCCCGATACGACCGTTACCGAAGAGATGGCTGAGCTTTTCGAGAAAAACGGCGTTTTTGAAGCATACGTAAACGTTCAGGATTTTGAGGGCAACGTTACCGAAGTCAAGATCCTTTCGAATAAAATGGTAAATCTTGCCGACTTTACCAAGTTTACCAAGAAGGAACTTGAGGAGCTTGATAAAGCGGGCGTCAACGAGAAGGTATCGCTTGACGTTCTTACCTCGATCCTCGAGAATCATACCAAAAAGGATGAACTCAAACAGGCGCTTATCGAGGCTGCCGATCTGCTTATCCCGAAGCATATCGTCATTGACGACATCTTTGCATCGGTAAACTACTTCCTCGGCATTCTTTACGGCGTCGGAACGGTCGACGATATCGACCACCTCGGCAACAGAAGAATAAGAAGCGTCGGCGAACTTTTGCAGAACCAGTTCCGTATCGGATTTTCCCGTATGGAAAGGGTCGTAAGGGAGAAGATGAACCTTCAGGCGCAGGATGCCGATAATATTACGGCGCAGAACCTTATAAACATCCGTCCGGTCGTTGCCGCGATCAAGGAATTTTTCGGTTCTTCTCCGCTTTCCCAGTTTATGGATCAGACCAACCCCCTCTCCGAGCTTACCCATAAACGCCGTCTTTCGGCGCTCGGTCCCGGCGGTTTGTCAAGAGACCGCGCTTCGTTCGAAGTTCGTGACGTTCACTATACTCATTACGGGCGTATGTGTCCTATCGAGACTCCGGAAGGTCCTAACATCGGACTTATCTCCTATCTCGCGACCTACGCCAAGATAAATAAATACGGCTTTATCGAAGCCCCCTTCAGAAGGGTCGACAAGGAGACCGGCCGCGTTCTTGATGAAGTTGTTTATATGTCGGCGGATCTTGAGGATAACTTTGTTGTCGCCCAGGCGAACGAGCCTCTTGACGAAAACGGTTACTTTGTCCGCAAAAAGGTCAATGCCCGTTACCACGACAGTTTCCAGGAAGTCGAAGCTTCAAGAGCCGACTTTATGGACGTATCGCCCAAGATGGTCGTATCGGTCGCCACCGCGATGATCCCCTTCCTTGAAAACGACGATACCAACCGTGCTTTGATGGGCTCGAACATGCAGAAGCAGGCAGTTCCGCTCATTCGCCCTGAAAACCCGATCGTCGCGACCGGTATGGAATACAAGGCGGCGATAGATTCCGGCGTTGTCGTTCTTGCCAAGAGAGCCGGCGTCGTAATATTCGTCAGCGCCGATATTATCAAGATCCGCGCTAAAAACGGCGAGATAGACGAGTATGACCTTATCAAGTTCGCCCGCTCGAACCACGGCACCTGTATCAACCAGCGCCCGATAGTTGCGGTCGGCGACAAGGTCGAGGAAAAAGAGGTCATCGCAGACGGACCTGCAACGAGCAACGGTGAGATAGCCCTCGGCAGAAATGCCCTTATCGGCTTTATGACCTGGGAAGGTTATAACTATGAGGACGCCGTTCTTCTCAATGAGCGTCTTGTCCGTGACGACGTTTATACCTCTATCCATATAGAAGAATACGAACTCGAGTCAAGAGATACGAAACTCGGACCCGAAGAGATAACACGCGATATCCCGAACGTCGGTGAAGATGCGCTTAAAAACCTCGATGACAGAGGCATTATCCGCATCGGTGCCGAGGTCAAGGCGGGAGATATCCTTGTCGGTAAGGTAACGCCGAAGGGCGAGACCGAGTTGACGGCGGAAGAACGGCTTCTCCGCGCCATTTTCGGTGAAAAGGCGAGGGAAGTCCGTGATACCTCTCTCCGTGTGCCGCACGGCGAGAGCGGTATCATCGTGGACGTCAAGGTGTTCTCCCGCGACAAGCAGGACGATCTCCCACCCG
>JAGAAE010000124.1 GCA_017615405.1 Clostridia bacterium
CCATCTCGCGTTACCTCTCTGTATTTTACATGATTATATAATAACACCGTAAGAGAAAAAAATCAATACACATTACGACAAAAGCATTCAAAAAATTCATTCGGACGGGAATAAAGTCAAAAATATACTTTTTAAACATCTTTACAAACACATTTGTTTGTCGTATAATAGCAATGTTCTCAAAAAAGCTTGGGGCTTTAGCGAAGTTGGCTATCGCGCTACACTGGCAGTGTAGAGATCACCGGTTCGAATCCGGTAAGCTCCACCAACAAAAAAGCATCTTTTGTCTACCGACAAAGGGTGCTTTTTTTGAACGATGTGTTCCGCTTGCACGGAACGTGATGCACACTTCGTGCGTGATGTATGGCTCCGCCAAGTGATGTGTGCCTTCGGCACGATAGGCGGAACACATCACATCACTGCCGCTGGAAGCGGCTACATCGCTATGCCGCAGGCATAACATCACTTGCGCCGCAGGCGCATACATCACTTTTCAATCGGGTACCCGCCCGATTTTTCTTTTATTAACGAAAACACAGCTTTATATAGATATTCGTTATTTTGAATCGGATCGCGAAGTTTATAAATAAAATATCGACTAACGGTTGCATTTATGTTATAATACCATTGTGCTTGCGGGTCTGCCTGCAAAGTATAAAAAACGGGGGATCAATATGCCGCTTAAACTTATAAGGGAAGATATCACAAATCTTTCTTGCGATGCTATCGTAAACGCTGCCAATTCGACCTTGCTCGGCGGGGGCGGCGTAGACGGTGCCATACATAAAGCCGCGGGACCGGGGCTTTTGAATGAATGTATGACCCTTGGCGGATGCAGTACGGGTCAGGCAAAAATAACAAAGGGCTATGATCTTCCGAGTAAATACGTTATTCACACAGTGGGTCCGGTATGGAGGGGCGGAAACGAAAACGAGGAACAACTACTCAGATCCTGTTATCGCAATTGCCTCGCGATTGCAAAAGAGTATAACTTCGAGAGCGTCGCTTTTCCGCTGATTTCCTCTGGTGTTTACGGATATCCGAAGGATGAGGCGCTCAAAATCGCCGTTGATGAGATAACGTCATTTCTGTACGAGAACGATATGCTTGTCTACGTGGTGATCTTTGACAAGGCATCGTTTAATATCGGCGAAAAACTCTTTGACGACATCGCGTCGTATATTGATGATAGATATGTTGACGGGCACTTTGATAATTCAAGGCGGCGGAAAATGAAGGGATGCCTATTTTGCCCGTCTCAGGCATCAGTGCCGCAACCGACTTACGCCGAGGCGCAGCCCGTCGTCTTTCAGGATACGTGCCGGGAAGAATCTGAGTCTCTTGACGATATACTGAAGCATATAGATGAGAGTTTTTCCGAGATGCTCCTTCGAAAAATCGATGAAAAAGGAATGACCGATGCCGAGTGTTATAAAAAGGCAAATATCGATCGCAAACTCTTCTCAAAAATACGAAGTGACCGACTGTATAAGCCGAGCAAAACGACCGCGATCGCCTTTGCGATAGCACTTGAGCTTTCACTTGAAGAAACAAAAGATATGCTGATGAAAGCGGGATTTGCGCTTTCCCATAGCAACAAATTCGATATCATTATCGAATACTTTATAAAAAAGAACAACTACAACGTATTTGAGATCAACGAAGCACTGTTTGCGTTTGATCAAAGTTTGTTGGGGGTGTAGTATGTTATTTCAAAAGAAAAGGATGAGTCAAAGTGAACGACCTATCATGTTCGGGAGATATCCGCAGTCAGCAAATGGCGATGTTAGTCCAATTGAGTGGATTCTTCTCGGAAAAAAGAAAAAAAGCAGTGTTTTGATAACAAAAGACTGTTTGATCTGCTCCGGTTATTGCGATTATGGAAAAGCACGGGATGATTTGAAGTATTTAGAATGGAGATATTCTCAAGCAAGAGAAAAATGTTTGGAGTTTTATGAGCAAGCATTTACTAATGAAGAAAGAACCATGATACTTTCAAGAGAGACTATTAGTGAAGCATCCGGTGATGTTGTAAGAGATAAAGTTTTTCTTTTGTCTGAGGAAGAAGTAAAGGCATATTTTATTGATGACCAAACGCTGAAGGCATCACCATCAGAATATGCCGCTTCCAAGGGTGCGCGTTTTGGATGGAGTGGTTATGAGTCTTTTACCAGTTGGTGGCTGATGCCTCAGGTTGAAGGTGGAGAACGAGTTCTCTCTCCAGGCGAGATTGAGTACCCTAATGGACTATTAATATATCCTAAAGCGGTTTTTCATAATGGAGAAATACAATATCATAGCAGAAACGTATATCATCAAGACTTTACCATACGTCCATGCATTGAGATTTTAACTGAATAAACTAAGGTGTTTGATTCATAATTGTCGCTTTCTATGCGACCTTCGAAATAATTCAATCCGCTATAATGTGATCGTAAGGCTTAAAAACCAAACGATCACATTTTAATTTTGGAGGATTTGAAAATGAAAAAGGTAAAAAACAATGTAACGGAACTCGTATTCATTCTTGACAGGAGCGGATCTATGGCAGGGCTTGAAAGCGACACGATAGGCGGATTCAATTCCCTTATCGAAAAGCAGAAGAAACAGGACGGCGAATGCTTCGTATCTACGGTTATCTTCGATAACGACAGCGAGGTCATACACGACAGGGTGCGGCTTGCCGAAATAAAGCCGATGACCGACAAAGAGTATTACGTAAGGGGTTGTACGGCGCTTATCGACGCTATCGGCGGAGCGATAAAGCATATCGCGAATATCCATAAATACGCCCGCCCCGAGGACGTCCCCGAGCATACTTTATTTGTTATCACGACGGATGGTCAGGAGAATGCCAGCCACAAGTATTCAAGCGACGAAGTCAAGAAAATGGTCGAACGCCGGAGGGAAAAGTTTGGTTGGGAGTTCTTCTTTATAGGCGCAAATATCGATTCGGTAGAAACCGCGAAAAACTTCGGTATCTCCGAAGACAGAGCGGCTAATTATCACGCTGATACAGAGGGTACCGCCCATCTTTATAACGCCGTTTCACAGGCCGTTTGTTGTATGCGCGCCTGTGCCCCGATAGAGGCTGGCTGGAGCGAAGAAATCGACAAGGATTTTGAAAGCAGATAATAATCAGTCGGTTCTGTTATAATGATATCCATTCGTTCGCGGGTGGATATCATTTACTATATCGGAAGGTCCTTTTAATCTTGCTTTTCCCGTTTTATTATGGTAAACTATAAATGTCTGATCCGGGCATAAATAGTTTGTTGCAGGTGATATGAATGGCATTAAAAATTCTTTCCTCCCTTGAAAAGTGTTTTTTGGATGAAGGGTTAGATGATAAGCAGGAGTATAACAGCGGCTCTTGCCTTAAAAATGAGCGTTACCATTTTACGGTTGCTTATTCAATAGGTACCGGGTGTATAGGTAACAAATATCTGACCTTTGATATCGCTTCCGATTTAAAGGAATATATAACGGTTTATAAAATCGAGCATACGCCCGTTCACATTCCTTGCTATCCAAACGATATGGATGATAATTATCTGAGGACCAAGCCGGGACTTTATCCCGATTTGCTCGTCCCCGTTTCGGTCGGAGAGCAGTTGGCGTTAAGCATAAATACCGAGTCGCTTTACGTCGAGGTCGACCCGAACGGCAAGGTCGGGGCAGGGGAATATCCGATAACAATCACCCTCTTTAATAAAGACGGCACCGAATGGGACTCTGCGACTTTTACTCTTGAAATCATCAATGCGCTTCTGCCGGAGCAGGATCTTATCCACACCGAATGGTTTCATTGTGATTGCCTCAGCGAGTACTACGGAACGGATAGTTTCGACGAGCGCCACTGGGCTATAATCGAAAACTTTATCGCAGCTGCCGTAAAGCGCGGGATCAATATGATCCTGACACCGGTCTTCACACCGCCGCTCGATACAGCCGTCGGAGGAGAGCGAAAAACTACCCAGCTTGTCGGTGTATCGCTTGATAACGGGAAATATGCGTTTGATTTCAGCCTCCTTGGCAGATGGGTTGATATGTGCGACCGTTTGGGTGTCAAATACTTTGAGATATCTCATTTGTTCACGCAGTGGGGAGCGGCGCACGCGCCTAAGGTCATGGCAACGGTCGACGGCGAGTATAAAAAGATATTCGGCTGGGAGACCGATGCCTGCGGCGAGGAATACAAAGCATTCCTTAATGCCTTTGTTCCGGCTTTTCTTGCCTTTATGCGCTCTAAGAACAACGCCGATAAACGTTGCTGGTTCCACGTTTCGGATGAACCGGGAAGGAATCATTTGGAACAGTATAAAAAGTCTTATGCCGTAGTGAGTGATCTTTTAAAGAATTATCCTGTCATTGATGCGCTTTCCGACTATGATTTTTACAAAGAAGGCATCGTTAAAAACCCCATTCCCGCCAGCGATCATATAACACCGTTTATTGAAAATAACGTCCCTGATTTATGGGTGTATTATTGTTGTGTTGAGCGCAAAAAAGTTTCTAACCGCTTTCTTTCCATGCCTTCTGCAAGGAATAGGATAATCGGGCTTCAGATGTATAAATATGATATAAAAGGCTTCCTCCAATGGGGATATAACTTTTATAAATCACAATATTCATTAAGACCCGTAAATCCGTTTTTGCGTACCGACGGCGAAAATTTCGTCCCTTCGGGCGATACGTTCCTTGTCTATCCGGCACACGACGGAAAGCCGTATGAATCGCTGAGGTTTTTGGTTTTTGAAGAGGCGCTTCAGGATATGCGCGCAATGAAACTTCTTGAGGGTATTTGCGGAAAGAAAACGGTCCTCGAAATCATTGAAAAGGGAATAGACCCGATAACCTTTGAAAACTACCCCCATAGCGCCGAATGGTTGTTGGGCATCCGCGACCAGATTAACAAGCAAATCAAGAAAAACATTCAGTAACCCCGATAATCAAGCCCCCGAGGTCAAAACGACTTCGGGGGCAAATTATGGCTTATCAATGATAAACCATGTATGGATGTTTATTTATGCCGGTTCAGTTTGTGTGATTTTCCTTTGCTGTATCTTCCGGTAAACAGTATCACTTTTTGCCATCGGATTCGGCGGGACGCTCGACTTTTATCGGGTGAAAATCACTACTGACACCGTTTGATATAACAAAGGCGTTCGCTTTTCCACCGTAACGCTC
>JAGAAE010000125.1 GCA_017615405.1 Clostridia bacterium
AGGATAGACGCGAGCCATTTAAGAACGCCGTCACCGATTTCGTGACCGTGTGTGTCGTTGATACTCTTGAAATGGTCGATATCGATAAGGGCAAGCGAAATGTGAGCGGTAGTGTCTATCGAGTGATACATTTCGTCAAAAATGCTGCGGTTCTGGATGCCGGTGAGGGAATCGTGGGAAGCGTCGTAGGTCAGTTTCTCCTGCTGGATCTTGGTCTTTTCAAGCACCTTGTTATAAAGCACGGCAAAGGTCCGCATTTCGGCAGGACCCTTTACGGGCAACAGATCCTTATTGACGATAAGCTTTGAATTTCTGCGCAGGGGTCTTATAAGGAACGTCGAGGTAAAAGCAACGTTTATAAGAAGGACACAGAGCAGAACGATTATAAGGATCATTTGTATCTGCTGGTATCTTGAAAACAAAGCCGAGTTCTCCCGTTCGCGCTTTTCGGTCTCCGAAAGAAGTTCCTTGGTATATGTGCCGACGCTGTTGTAGATATTATCCTTATAATTGTCGTAGGTGGTGCTGCTGACGAGTACCTTGGCAAGCTCGATCTTTTCCTCGTTCGACATAGCCTTCTCGGCAGACGTCAGTTCGTAATTAAGCACCTCTTCCGGGTATAGATCCATATCGACCCCGTTCGCTTCGAGGACGAGTCTCATCGAGTGATATTCAATATTCATCAGCTGAAAGGAGTAGTTGACCGCGCTTTCGAGAAAAGCGTTCTTAACGTCCTCGTTAAGGTAACTGTCTATCGTTTCAAGCGCCTTTTGCCTGCGTTTGTCGACGTTTGCCTCTTTAAAATAGTTTTTGAGGCTGGTGAGGTTGCCTGAATATGCAAAGTTTCTGACCTGTTTCGTAAGGTAGTCCGACGCTTCGTGAATGTCCTCCGCCGCGGTGCGGCAGGCAATGTATTCTTTAGTCGCATCGTAGAATTCTTCATAAGTGGAGTGAGCCATGTAGACGACGAACGACAAAACAACGGTAACGATGACCGTGAAAACTATAATGAAAATATTAAAGACCTCAAGCCTGAAACCGGTGACTTTGCCTACGTTCTTTTCTTTCATGATCCATCTCCTCCTTTCGGGAATTCTGTAAGCGGTTTCCTGAAATTCTCGTTTTCAAAAAAGTTAATAAAAACAATTTATTATAATTCTACAATATATTGTATAAAAAGTCAACAGCGATTTCCCATATGTGCTATTGACGTCGGCGCTTGTGATAAACAGCCGTTAATACCGCCGTTTTTTTCAAAAAAGCACTTGACAAACGATCTTCATTGTGATAAACTGTTAAGGCAAAAGTATCGAATATGAATGTTAGGCAAACCCGTTGAAAAACGGCGGCGCAAAACTATAGGGCCCGAAAAGGCAGCCAGTTGCAACGAGATCGTCAGGATTTGCGTTGCTTTTTTATTTGTAAAGGTAAAGGGGGTCAAGATCGTGGATATGAAAGATGATGACGTTTCGGTTGAAACCGCGCTTGAAGATAACGATGATCAAACCGACGCCAGATTTGTTAAAATGACGCTTGACTCCGGTGTTGCCCCCTTGGAGATAAGATACTCCCAGATCAACTCTTGCTATAAGAAAACCCCCGTGGCGTATCGTTCTTATACTTATATCAACAGCGTCGTTGAGGGCGTCGTTTCTCCGGAAAAGTATTCCTATGCGTCGGACGAGACCGAGGTCGGTATCCGCCTTGCGAACTTTAATCTCAAAGCGGCGATGGACGCCGTCGAGAAGTTCATAATCGCCGGCAGGGATATCGAATTCATCTCGGTACGCATTCCTCCTAAAATGGTGCTTGAAGACGATTTTTATTCGGTCATCAAAACCGTTCTTGATAAAAACGATTTCAAATTTCCCGATAAACTGTGCCTCGAATTTCCGCGAACGGTTTTGTTTGAGGATGAGGAAAAGGTCCGTTTGGCGATACTCAGTATGAAACTTCTGAAGGTTAAGACCATGATGTCGGGCTGCGGAGAAAAGGATTCTCCGGTCACTCCGCTTGTCAATCTTCCCTTTGATTACCTTGTTTTATCGCCTTTTATTACGACACTTATCGACAACCGCGACAAAGGAAACGTCGTTTCGTCGTTTTTAGCCTTTCTTCGCGATATCCCTTCAAACGTCATAGGCGACGGAGTTTATAACGACGACCAGATAACCGCCCTTTCCCGTGCCGACTGCTTCGGGTATATCCCCTCGTCGGGATATGAAGGCGACGTATCGCACGGAAGACTTCGTATGCCGCTTGACGAGGCCTTAGCCCAAAAAGAAGAGGAGGAATTCTGATGTCAAAGGAAAGCAGAGTCGGCGTCAGTATTCACCGAACCGCGGCTGAGGTAAAAAACTATCGCAGATGGATAAAACTTGTCCCGATCGGTATCGGAATAGCGATACTCATACTGACGATCGGTTACGTCGTTTCGGTTTTATATATGAGATTCGGCGCCTTCACCGTAAAGGTTAACAAATTTGACCATAACGAATATGCGCTGACCCTATCCGAAAGCCCCAATTTCAATTCATATACCTCCCGTCTTAACGCCGAGATAGCCGAAAGTATTACCAATATCGACGGAAAGTCGATTCCCGAATGGGTAAACAACGTTGACGGCGAGCATAACGGAGATAACTACGTTGCCTATACCTTCTACTGCTCCAATGCGGGCGAGAAAACGGTAACCTATTCCTACGACCTTTATATAGCAAATATGACCTATGAGGTCGAAAAAGCGGTCCGCGTCCGTCTTTACGTCGATGAGAAATACGACGAAAAGAACCCCGAAAACAACAGCGGCGATTACGTCGACTACGCCTATGCGCGAACCGACGGCGGAAAGGGCCCCGAGCCGGGGACGACGGCGTTCCAGAACGGAAACACCATCATCAAAAAAATGATAAAACACTTTAAACCCGGCGATAAAACTAAATTCACGGTGGTCATCTGGCTCGAAGGAAACGATCCCGACTGTGTCGACAAGATCTTGGGCGGCGAGTTCAAGATAGATATGGCGATAAGCGTCGTGACCTCCGAGGATAAGACAAAAACCTGATTTGCGAATTGACACCTGCCGATGGCGGTCGGCAAGTTCAAGATAAAAAATTTTTCAAAAAGGAGAAAAAACAAAATGAAAAAACTTATCCCCGCACTTTGCATGTTGTTGGTCTCCGCTATCCTTTTGGGTACATCGACCTTCGCATGGTTCTCAATGAACACACAGGTATCTGCAACCGGTATGCAGATCAAAGCACAGGCTGAAGGCGGTATCGTTATTTCTAACGAAGCCAAGTCGACCTGGACCGCTTCCGCAACCGCTTCACACGACAGCGTTGCCGAGCTCATCCCGACCTCTACCGCTGACGTTACCGCATGGTATCACAACACTTCTGACAATGCCGCTGATGCTAAGGCAGGTCAGGCGGCCGCTACTTATGACACTCTTACTTGTGCTGACGGCAACAGCGACGGCGTATTCACCGCAACTGTCGGAACCGAAGTTAAGAACATCTATCTTCTTAACAAGTTCTACATCAAGTCTTCCGCTGCTGAAGCTATGACCGTTACCGGCGGACTTCTTATCAATGAAGTTACCGTTTCGGGCACCGGCACAAGCGCCGCTCTTGACGCTTCTTTGAGAGTTGCTATCAAGATCGGCGGAACCGTTTACATCTATGCTCCCGTTGCCAACGCTACCGCTTCTTACGTTGTTGCAGGTTCCGGCTCGACCACAACCTGTAAGACAACCGACAAGAACGTTGCTACAAGCGTAACCTCTATCCCCGGCAACGCTACCGACGCTCCTGTTGAGGCTCAGGTTTACCTCTACTTCGAGGGCGAAGATGCTGCCTGCAAGTCTGACAACATCGCCGCTACACTCGACACCCTCCAGGTATCTGTAAGATTCGGCACAACCGCTATCCCGACGACCTGATTTTTATGATCTTTTTCCGGACGGGCTTGACCGCCCTTCCGGGCAACAATAATATTTAGCGCTAAATGTTATTATGACGACCGGTGGACGCGACCGGTCGTCAACGGCGCAAATAACCCTCGTTTTTGTTTATAAATGCCTTTATTCTTTAAAGGCAGCTATAAGCAAAAACGGGTGAGTTGGTTTTAATAACACTTTGGTTTAGTGATCGTTTTTCTGCTTTCCCTCCGTTTCGTCCGGCGAAAGATCAAGGTCGGGATGACAAAATAATCGTTTTTTCTTGACTTTATCGGATCTTCGTATTATAATTACCCTATGTAGTTGTCCTGTTTTGCCGGTTTCCGGCAGTAATTATAACGAAATGGAAGGTTAAAAATATGGAAAAGAAGACCTTGAAAAAAGTCCTTTCGATCATCGGGAACGTGATTATATGGCTTTTCGTGATTTTCTCGCTTATCATCACCGTTTGCACCATTGCGGCGCAGTCGAGCGAGGACGGAATCCCCGCCATAGGCAACACGACGATTTTGATCGTTGAATCCGATTCAATGTCGGACACCTTTGAAGAGGGCGACGTTATCCTCGGCAAAAAGTTATCATCCGAGGAGCAGAAATCCTTGAAAAAGGATGATATCATCACCTTCAAATCCGATCTTGACGGAGACGGAAAGGATGAACTGAATTCCCACCGTATTTTCAAAGAGCCGGTTAAGGAAGGCAACACCGTCACCTATTTCACAAGGGGAGACAATGAGAAAAAGAGATTGGCCGCCGGTGATACCACCGAGATCGTTGATTCCTCGGAGGTTATCTGCAAGTATACCCACGTCCGCCTTGCGGGAGCCGGAAAGGTTCTTAAATTCCTTCAAACAAAGACCGGTTTTCTCGTTTGCATAGTTCTTCCGTTGGTTGCCCTCTTTATCTACGAAGGGTTCAGATTTGTCAAGAAATATCTTGAAATCAAAGGCGCCGGCAAGGTATCCGCTGAAGACGAAGAGAGGATCCGCAAAGAGGCGGTCGAAGAGTATCTGCGTTCAAAAGAAGGCGAAAACGTTGAGCCTTCCGGCGAAGCCGAAGCTTCCGATGAACCTGCCGCGGAGCCGGAGAATAACGCTTCAAAGGACGGCGGCGAAGAATAATTTCCTATCACTGATCCAATAGCTTAACAAACCGACACATCCGTAGACGCGACGGTGTTTTCACCTCGCGTTTATGGGTGTTTTTTTATAAAAAAATTATAGGAGTAAAGCGAACATGGATGGGTTTATGAACTGGTTTTTTGCCTTTATGACAAGTCTTTTAGAGGCACTCTGGAAAGGTGTTACGGGGGTATTCAGCGCCGTTTCCTTCCTTTTCAATTTTCCGCTTATTTCCGACCAATTGGCGCGTTACAAAAAT
Organism: Clostridia bacterium; assembly: GCA_017615405.1. Taxonomy (GTDB): domain Bacteria; phylum Bacillota; class Clostridia; order Oscillospirales; family Acutalibacteraceae; genus UBA737. The sequence goes on from JAGAAE010000125.1 coordinate 5,342, forward strand.
GAATTCGATCTTCTCGGCTGGATACTCTGTGTTCTGACGATAATACTTACCTACGGTATCCTTGTCGCGATAATCTTCCTCATCACGATAGTAATAAGAAAGTATATTCGTTTTCGCCGTACCATCGTCGGAAACGAGGACCTTCTTGAAGAGATCGCCGATCTGCACAGGGACGTCGTTCGCCTTACCGCCGAAAAAGAGCGCATCGTCGCTATGAAGATAGACCCGACGGGTATGACCTATAATCAGCTCAAAGATATGTTTGAAGAGCAGCGACCGAAGGATGAGATCCCCGCAGAGACTCCCGCGGTCACGGAAAACAAGAACGAAGCGGCTGCGCAGGTCGTCGGTACTATGGAGGACAAGAGATTTTTCCGCCTTTGCGCCGTCGACGACAAGTATACCTATTACGTTGCGCCCGATTATGACCGCACTATGTCGCTTTCCGAGATCTGCGACGATATCCGTAATTTTGCCTGCACCCGCTCGAAACTTTATTATGAAATCAAGACCATCCGTCTTATGATAGCCGGTCTTGCATCGACCAAACTTATCCTTTTACAGGGTATTTCGGGAACCGGTAAAACCTCGCTGCCCTATATGCTCGGTAAATACTTCCAGACCGATGCTACCATCGCTTCTGTCCAGCCCTCATGGAGAGACAGAACCGAACTTTTCGGTTATTTCAATGAATTCACCAAGAAATTTAATGAGACCGAAGTGTTAAAACGTATCTATGAAGCATCATATAATGATGATATAAACGTTATCATCCTCGACGAGATGAACATCGCCCGTGTCGAATATTATTTCGCCGAAATGCTTTCTATCCTTGAAATGCCCGATGCCGAGGAATGGAAGATAGAACTTGTTCCGTCGTCATGGCCTAGCGACCCCGCACATCTTATAGACGGTAAATTGCAGATCCCGCAGAACGTATGGTATATCGGAACTGCAAACAACGACGACTCGACATTTGCGGTATCCGACAAGGTTTACGACCGTGCGCTCGTCATCAACCTTGACAGCAAGGGCATACCCTTTGAGGCACCTGAGACCAAGGCAAAATTCATCAGCTATTCTTACGTTGAGGAACTTTACGAAAAGGCGATGCAGGATAACCCCGTCAGCGATAAAATGCTTGAAAACGTCGGGAAACTCGACCTTTACGTCATCGAGAAATTCCGTGTTGCATTCGGTAACCGTATTATGAAACAGTTAAAGATCTTCGTTCCGGTTTACGTTGCCTGCGGCGGTACCGAGATCGAGGGTATCGACTATATACTCGCGACAAAGGTGTTCAGGAAATTCGAGGGTCTCAATCTTTCACTTATCAGGGACGAGATAAGAGGACTCATACTGTTTATGGACAGTCTTTTCGGCAAGGGTGAGATGAAGGAATCCATCGCCTATCTGCAGAGACTTCAAAAGATGATGTACTGATCAGATATCAGATATCAGATGACAGATGTCAGAAATATGTAGGATGAGGTGAGTGTTAGTGGCTGAGGAAACAAAAAAACAAAACGGCGGCGAAAGCCCCTTCCGTAAGGTTTATGACGATACGACCTTTTTTATCGACAGCATCGTCGAGGAATATGACGTTTTCCCCGCGATCCTCTCTATGATGCGCGACGGAAACGCTACGATAGAACTTAAAAAACGCTTTTTGCTCCGCGCTATTGACGAAACGTGGGTCAATATTATCGAGGACACCCTGCCTGCGCTCGATACGATCATCCGCAACCCGTCAAGGTATATCGAGGAGCAGGAAGAGGTCCTTCCGATCGAACTTTCCCATAATATTTCGGTTCGTTCGCTTAAACATCTCTCACAGCATACCAATCTTATTTCGCAGATCGACGGCGATAAGATAATCCCTTCCAAGATACTTAACGTTTTTCATGAAGAAACGCTCGAGACGTATGAAAACAAGTTTATAAACACGCTTATAAACCGTCTTTTTGCCTTTGTTAACCGCAGATATGAGATAGCAAAAAAAGCGGGTCAGGATGAAAAGACTACCAGCATAGTATTTAATGACAGCTTCAATCACGACAACGTCAAGGTCAATATGAATTTTCGCCTTGAAATAGCCGAATCGTCGGACGGTCTTGACGACAAGGTCGAGCGAAATTACAGTCAGACGACCGATCTTTGGCGAAGGGTCGAGAAACTCAACAATATCATTTCCACCTATGCCGACTCGGAATTTGTGCATAATATGGGAAAGAGTTACATCCGTCCGCCCGTTATGCGAACCAACGCGATCCTTAAAAACAAGAATCTTCGTCAATGCCTGACTCTATGGCAGTTTATCGAGAGTTACGAAAGCGCCGGTTACGATATGATCGTTCAGGAATCGCTTGAAAACGTCGACGAAGAATACATAAAGGAACTCTATTCGACCCTCGCTTTGCAGTATCTCATTTTCCGTTATAACATCAAAAACGAGTTTAACGTTGAAAACACGCTGGCAAGTGTGGTCACCGACAACGTTATAAATCCGAAGATAATCGACAGTCTTGACAACGTCAGTGCGGATGAATTCGATATCGTTGAAGAGCGCACTGCGGAATCTCCTGCCGAAAAACGGTATAAGACCCTTACGCCCGACGACAGACTTCTGTTGAAGGCGCTTGAGATCGCTCTTGACGCGCAGGATATCATATCCGAGTCCGGAACGGATGAAGATTATGAGCATCCATTTGTCCCGGAACCCGACCCGGTACCCGAGGTGCCCCAACCCGCCGAAGAGGACGAAAAAACCGAAGAAAAAGCCGAAGAAAGAACCGACGGAGAAACCGACGGCGACCTGTCCGAAATGCCGGAAGAGCCGAAGGCGCCCGTCAAGGTCAGAATAAGGAAACGTCAATCTTTACGCCCGACCGTTCGCGTCAGGGTAAAATCTACGACCGAGGATGAAGAAAATTGAAAAACGGTAAAAAGATAAAAAAGATCCTGTCGGGAGTGGCGTACGGACTGGTCGTATTTCTCATAGTATGCGTCGCCTACGTTCTGTTTTTAAACGTCAAAGGCGAGCCCGCGTTTGTATTCGGCTATTCCGCAATGTGGGTCAAGACCCCGAGTATGGAACCCGTTATACCCGAAAAAAGTTATATCCTTGTTCAAAAGATCGACGCAAAGGACGTCAAAAAGGGCGATATTATAGTCTTTTATTCAGATGATCCGACTTTGAATAATTCACTCAACACACATCAGGTTGTTGGAATTGTTAAAGGCGACGACGGCAAGACCGAATTTATAACAAAAGGGAAAAACAATCCCAACAATGACCTTTATACGGCAAAGGCGGATAAGGTCGTCGGTAAATACCAAAGAAAACTTCCTGTCATGACGAGTTTCGGACGGTTTTTATCGACCGCGGTCGGTATCACCGTGATGCTGTTTATTATATTGCTCGTTACCCTTGCGACTTTCATTCCGGGTATGATCGAATCGATCCGTAAAAAATCGAAAAACGCCGCGATCGATGAAATAACTCAGGACGAATTGGAAAAACTGAAATCACGGGAAAGTGAAAACCGTGACGAAGAATAAAAATCAACAAAAGGACGGTGCTTCAATGTTTGAAAAATCAAAACTGAAAAAAGAGATCAAAAAGGCGAAAAACAATATTGAAAACCTCGAAAAAAAGCGTACCCGTTCGCAGGCGGCGCTCGTTGAGGCGATTCTTACTCAAAAGACTCCCGACGACGGAGACGTTGAGTATTTTAATCGCTTTACCGAACTTATCGAAGCCGAAAGAAACAAAATGCACGCACTTATGAAGGAACTCGATAATCTTTGATCGTTTGGAGTGAAACGCTCTCATGTTTAAAATACGTAGCAAAAAAGCACGCAGTATAGTCATTATAGTTATCTGCCTTGTCAGCATCGCGCTGGTGGGCAGCAGCGTTGCTATGCTTGCAAACTATTCGGGCGTAATGCACGAGGGCGCCGGTATTATCGGAATAGTCAACTCCAACAAGTCGGCAGACAGTTTCAGAGCCACGATAGATGAATACCGTGAAAAATCCGAAAACCTTGCCGAAACCCTTCTTTCAAACAGTTTTGCGGACGTAGACGACTTTTCGCTCAGTCTTTCATCGATGACGCGTGACGACCGGTTCTCCGAAATAATGTTTATGCGTTATTTCAAGGACGGCGTCGAGTATTCTCTTAACAACCAGGAATTTGATGAGGAAATGGAGTCAAAGCAGGTCATAGTCGGCGCGCGAATGAACACCTCGTTCTGCGCGGGGATCGTCGAAGACCGCCAGCACAGTATCAGTTCCATTGCATATTGTATTCCGCTTAAAAATTGTATTTATGCCGATTGTATCGTGTTGTTTTATCCCGTCGAACCTGTTGTCGGGAACGTTAAGGCGGACAAAAAAGACGAAGTAAAATCCCGATTTACCGCGATATGTTCTTCCGAGGGTGAGGTCGTTTCGATACTTCAAAACAGCGACTTTGAGATCGAAAGGCATAAAAATATCTATGAGTTCTTAAAGAACAAGATTAACGACAAATCGGTTATCGATAGCGTCAGGACCCTTATTGATGAAGGCAATTCCGATTATTATGAAATAAGTATTTCTCACCAGGATTATATCCTTGCGGTAAGCGGTATCCGTGAGCACGGAACGTCGCCTTTTTCGGTCATTGCGATCTACCGCACCGATGATATTTACGATGCCGCATATTCTACTATCCGAACCGTTTTGCTTGAACTTGCCCTATTCTTCCTGATGCTTATCTTTATCGCCGTTTACTTCATTATGAATTATCGCGCAAGTGAAAAACGGATCAAAACCATCAAAGAAAACGACGAACTGTTAAACTGTCCGACGCGCATAAAATTTGAACGTGTTACGGGTGATATCTTACATCGTAACACCGGTTCGAATTTCGCGATCATCGTTGTCGATATCAGGCATTTTGATTATCTGACCGAGCATATCGGCTTCGAGCAGATGATAAACGAACTTAAACAGATAAAGGAATTTTACACTCGTTTCCTTAAAGTCGAAGAGACCTACGGTTACGACAGCAACGGCAGATTCCTGTTGCTTCTCCATTATCGCGACAAGGATTCGCTTCTGACCCGTATTGAAGCGATCACTTCACATTTGAGCGTTGCGAAGGTCACGGGATCCGGCGAACGTATAACGCTCTCGATCTACGGCGGTATTTACCAAGTCGATAAAGATGCAAAGCTTACCGTCGAAAGAATGGTCGATATGGCGATACAGGCGGAAAACGCAGTTAAATTCCCGTATGACTTCCAGTCTTTCAGAATATTCAACGAAAAGCTCCATTCCGATCAGGCAATGAACGAGTATATCGAAATGAACATGCAGGATGCCCTTGATAAAAAACTCTTCAAGGTCTTCTATCAGCCGAAGCTCAACCTTCATACGAGTTCACCCGACGGATGCGAGGCGCTCGTTCGTTGGTATAATCCGCAGACCGAAGAGTATATGCAGCCGGCGCTTTTCCTTCCGCTTTTTGAAGAAAATCGATTTATCATCAAGCTTGATAAATACGTTTACGAACAGGTCTGCATTTACATTTCTGCCAAAGCGGCTCAGCATGAACCTCTCTATCCCGTTTCGGTCAACGTTTCGAGGATCACCGCCAGCGAACCCGATTTTCTTGATTATTATATTGCAACCAAAAACAAGTATAATATAATGGACGGGTTCCTTACGATAGAATTTACCGAGAGTTTCGCATTTGAGGATTACGGGCAGTTAAGGGAGACCGTAAACGTTCTTCACAGCAACGGTTTCAAGTGTTCGATAGACGACTTCGGCTCCGGTTTTTCTTCCTATAACATTCTTAAAGAGTTGCCTATGGATGAGATCAAACTTGACCGCTTCTTTATCGAAAAAGGCTTCTCGGATGAGCGGGATTTCAAGGTGCTTTCAAGCGTTATCCAGCTCGGCTGCGGACTCAAAATGAAGGTCACGCAGGAAGGTGTTGAAACCAAGGATCAGATGGATATGCTCAAAAAACTCGGCTGTAACGTTATCCAGGGATTCTATTATTCCAGACCGCTCGTTGAACACGATTACGACGACTTCCTGAAACGAAAGTTTATGAAATAAACGTTTTAAAAACAATTATCCCCGCTCTCGTTCGAGGGCGGGGATTTGTCATGTATTAAGGCTTATTCGTCCCGGGGCGTTTCGTCTTCGGTCTCGTTTGTGATCTCGCCTTCTTCGATCAAAGCGAGGAGTGCGTCGACAACCTTTGAGTTAAGCTGGGTGCCCGAACAGCGTTTTATCTCTGCTATTATGTCGGGAAGCCCCATCTTTTTCCTGTAAGGACGCGTTGAGAACATGGCGTCGAAGGTGTCTGCAACGGCAATTATCTGTGCAACTTCGGGGATCTCGTCGCCGCTCAGTCCGTTCGGATAACCCTTGCCGTCCTGACGCTCGTGGTGGAACCCGGCGCCGGCAGAAAGGTCGGGAGCTATGCTGATTTCCTTTAAGATCTCGCAACCCTTTTGAGAATGGCTCTTCATAACGGCGAATTCCTCGTCGGTAAGCCTTCCCGGCTTGTTGAGAATACTGTCGGGTATGCTGATCTTTCCGATATCGTGCAGGAGCGCAATGCGGTGCATCTTTGTGACCTCTTCGGGACTCTTCCCGAGTTTCTTTGCAAGCATTGCGGTGTATTTTGCGACCCTGTGCGAATGACCGTTCGTATATGAGTCCTTCATATCGATGCAGTTCGCGAAAACGTGGGTCATTTCATCGATCAGTTTTTCGTGCTCCTCCTGTTTCTTTGCGAGAGCCTTTGTTTTTCTCCTTGCGATAAGGAAGGCTATGGCGGATATAAGTATTGCGCCGAACAGGGCGACGATGATCCAGAACCAGACCTGTTCGGTCATACTCTTTTCCTTGATGATCCTGACGGTCAGGGTCTGCTCTTCCTCACCACTCATATTGTTGATGACCGAGATCCGGAAGGTGTAGGTCCCGCCCGGAAGGTTCGTGTAGGTCAGCGGTCTCAGATCACGTTTTGTAAGTGTAGTCGGTGAATCGTCGAAGTTTTCAAGGCAAAGCTTCAGATTCGGATTATTGAGCGAATAACTGAAAGCATAGGCGTTTATAACAAGCTTTTTGCAGGATGACGGGATGGTGACCTCTCCGTTCTTGACCGGTATTTTTACGTCGTCCGCGGTGAGATACGGTACCGACAGGCGCATATCCCGGTTGTCGGTTGAAAGGTCGTTTATATTTACCGAACTGACGCCCGTCGAAGCGGCGATATATAAGGTCCCGTCGCTGTCTGTATAACTATATGAGTTTGCGGTCGCGGCGCAGGGGAGACCGCAGTTTGTATCGTACAGTATATAGTCGGTATCCTTGCCCGACAAAAGCGCTTTTCTGCCTACGACGTAGATGCCGTTACTGCTTAAAACCCAGACCCTTCCGTTTGCGTCGAAGCATAGGTCAAAGTTGTTTGAATAGGGGAATTTTGTAAGGGTAGTCGCCTTGCCGTTCTTCATAAAGGCTATTGAATTGCTCGTTATTATCCAATAGATATTGCTATTGACGGGATCCTTTTTTATACGGAGGATGACCTCGGAACGAAGCCCGTTTTCAAGACCTATCCGGGAAACCTTTTCGCCGTCTATGACGTATATCCCGTCGCCGTCACTGCCGGCATAGATCTCACCGTTCGGTCCCTCGGAAAGGCAGAGTATTTCAAGATTGCTGATGCCTTGATCTGCGTTGTAGAGAGCCGAAACGCCGTTTTCGTCAATGACGTTCACGCCTGCGTTGGTGGCGACCGCCACCTTGCCGTTTGAAAGCTCAAGCATGGTACGCGCACGGTTTGAGGCGAGTCCGTTTTCCATATTGTAACAGTCGGCTGTGTCGGTCTCGGGATCGTAGCAAACGAGACCGTAGTCACTGTTTGTTCCGAACCAGATCTTTCCGTTTTTATCGGAATTTATCGAACGAATGCGGGCGCTGCTTAACATATCCGAGATGTTTTTTTCGACCTTTGCGTAATCCTTGTCAAGGAGAATAAGTCCCTTGTCGGTGCCTATATAAAGCAACCCGTCTTTCTTGAAGGTCGAATTGACGACCATATGCGGAAGGCTCGCCATGGAGGATATATCCGTAAAACGGTTTTGAACTATTTTCAGAAGTCCCTGCCGGGATGAGGTAAACCAAAGATTTCCTTCAAAGTCGCACATCATATGTTCGACCGAATTATTCATCGGAAGATTCGGGAGCGGGACATAGGTCTCGCCGCTTAAAAAGCCTATCCCGTTATCGGCGCAGATCCAAATAAGACCGTCGATCAGACGAATGCAGCGAACGTTTTGCTGAGGCTCGACGTCAAGCACCTTCGCATCCTTCATACCCGCCTTGATACTTCCGTGAACAACGGTGTGATTTTGAGTACCTAAATAAAGATATTCGTTGTTTTGCGGGTCCGGATATAGCGTGTTTATAGTCCCGAATCCGAAGGAATCACCGTCATAAAAAGCCGTGAGGCGGAGATCTTTTATCGTGAAAAACGCGCCCGAAAGGGTAATGCCGTATATTGTTCCTTTGTTATCCTTGACAAGCTCGCAGATATATTCCTTGTTTATCTGAGGCTCGTTGATACGGTGCATTTTAAGATCCTTGTCAATATATGCCATACCCTGGGTCGAGGCTATGAGTATGTTGCCGTTGTCGTCCTCCTCCATAGAGCGGATAGAGGAGGAATGAAGCCCCTGTTTTCGGTCGTAAGAGGTGAACTTTTCATCCTTTAACATAAAAACGCCGCTGTCGTTTGTTCCTATCCAGAGACGGTCTTTTGAATCGGCAAAAAGGGAAACGACGCTTGAAACACCGGTGTCGGAATCATAGCGGAAAAACTCGTTCCCGTCGTAGCGGATAAGACCGCTGTAACTGCCTATCCAGATAAAGCCGTCCGAGGTCTGGACCACCGAGTTTGCGTCTGAGGTCGGCAGTCCGTTGGTGTTGTTGTATATTACGGTGCTGTATCCCGCGCCTCTTCCTGTCAGATCGACCGTTTTTGCCGTACATCCGAGGGGGAACAACGAGGATGCAATCAGGATGAAAACTATCGAAAAAGGGAGTATTCTCTTCATCGTTGCTTTAAAAATTTTTGAAGTTTTCA
>JAGAAE010000126.1 GCA_017615405.1 Clostridia bacterium
CGCGTAACTCAAAACGTCTTCGGGAGATTTTCCGATACCCTTTTGTTTCATCTCGTCGGTGTATTTCTGAAGTTCCGGCTCGATAAGGTCGGCAGGTCGGCAGGTTATGACATTGTCGTCACCGATGCACTTTTTGCGAACCTCTTCGTTGACCTCTCCGGGAAGCTTTCCGTATTCGCCGCGAAGAAGCGCCTTTGATTCGTTCGGTACCATCTTGTATCTCTCACCGGAGATGATATTCATAACCGCCTGCGTGCCGACGATCTGGCTTGTCGGGGTAACGAGCGGGGGATATCCGAAGTCCTTTCTTACCCTCGGCACCTCGGCGAGAACGTCGTAGTATTTATCCTCTTTTCCCGCCTGTTTAAGCTGGGAAATGGTATTTGAAAGCATACCACCCGGCACCTGATATATAAGCGTCTTTGCGTCAACGCTCAGAACCTTCGGATCAAGATCGCCCTGCGCCACGAGCTTGTCGGCAACGCCTCTGAAATGCTTTGCGACCTCGCAAAGCGCCTTTAAATCAAGCCCGGTATCGCGCTCGGTGCCCGCAAGGGTGGCGACAAGCGCCTCGGTCGAAGGGTTCGAGGTCCCGTTTGCAAGGGGAGAAAGCGCAGTGTCGACGATATCGACGCCCGCCTGCGCCGCCATAAGAAGGGTCATATCTCCCGTGCCTGTCGTGTTGTGGGTGTGAAGATGGATAGGCACGTTAACGCTTTCTTTTAATTTCTTAACGAGCGAATAGGCGTCAAAGGGCAGCAAAAGGTTTGCCATATCCTTGATACAAATAACGTCGGCGCCCATATTTTCGAGCGTTTTCGCGAGATTTACAAAGTATGCCTCGTTATGAACGGGCGAACTTGTGTAGGAGATGGCAGTCTCGCAGATGCCGCCGAATTTCTTGCAGGACTTTACCGACTGCTCAAGGTTGCGGGGGTCGTTAAGCGCGTCGAAAATACGGATAACGTCGATACCGTTTTCGATAGATTTTTCTACGAACGCCTCGACAACGTCATCTGCATAATGCTTATATCCGAGAATATTCTGACCGCGGAAAAGCATCTGAAGTTTCGTGTTCGGCATATGTTTTTTGATAGTACGAAGCCGCTCCCACGGGTCCTCGTTCAAAAAACGCATACAAACGTCGAAGGTCGCACCGCCCCAGCACTCGACCGACCAGTAGCCGATCTTATCGAGTTGTTCGAGGGCGGGAAGCATATCTTCGAGCCTCATTCTCGTCGCCGCCTGGGATTGATGGGCGTCACGAAGGATGGTATCTGTTATAAATAAAGGTTTCTTTTCCATAACTGTTTTCCTCAAATATTATGCCGGGATAAGTGAAATGAGAACACCGGCGGCGATAGCCGAGCCGATAACTCCGGCAACGTTCGGACCCATAGCGTGCATAAGGAGGAAATTTGAAGGATCCTCTTTCTGACCCTCGCTTTGCGAAACGCGAGCCGCCATCGGAACCGCCGAAACACCGGCTGAGCCGATAAGGGGATTTATCTTGTTCTTGGTAAAGAGATTCATAAACTTCGCGAGCAGAACGCCCGAAGCTGTACCTATTGCAAAAGCGGCAATGCCCATCGCGAGTATCTTAAGCGTGTCAAGATTCAAAAACGCCTTTGCGGTCGCGGTAGCGCCGACCGAAATACCCAAAAATATCGTTACGATATTCATAAGTTCGTTTTGCGCCGTCTTGCAAAGCCTCTCGCAAACGCCCGATTCCTTCCAAAGATTTCCGAGCATAAGGCAGCCGATAAGCGGAGTAGCCGAGGGAACGAGAAGAGAAACGATGATCGTAACGGCTATCGGGAAGATTATCTTCTCGGTTTTTGAAACTTCACGAAGCGGCTTCATAACTATCCTGCGCTCTTTTTTTGTGGTCAAAAGCCGCATAATAGGCGGCTGGATGACCGGGACGAGCGCCATATAGGAATACGCCGCAACGGCAATCGGTCCTAAAAGTTTCGGATAGAGTTTCGAGGTCGTATATATCGCGGTAGGACCGTCGGCACCGCCGATAATTCCTATCGAGGCGGCTGCCTGCTGAGCGAAACCGAGTTTTATACAACCGATAAAGGTCACGAAAATACCAACCTGCGCGGCGGCTCCCAAAAGAAGCGATTTCGGATTAGAAATAAGCGGACCGAAATCGGTCATAGCACCGATACCCACAAATATAAGGCAAGGATATATGCAGGTTTTAACGCCTATATAAAGGATATCCAAAAAACCGCCTTCGTGGAGGATATCGCCGTATCCCACCTTACCTGCCATAAAATCCTGCCAAAGCCCGGTGTGATACATCTCGCTTCCGGGGACGAACGCGGTAAGATTTGTCAGGAGCATACCGAACGCTATACCCACAAGCAAAAGCGGTTCGAATTTTTTCTTTATGCCTAAGTATAAAAGGAGAAGGGAGATAAGGATCATAACGAGGGACTTCCAGTTTTCCCCTAAATTGCCGAAAAGCAGGTAGGCGCCCGTTTCTTTGGCAAATTTAATTATTTCATTCATTCTTTATTACCCCTGTCAGCCGATAACGCAAAGAACCGTGCCGGTCTCGACCGCGGCGCCCTTTGCAACGTTAAGCGCCTTGACGGTACCGTCGCAGGGCGAGGTGATCTCGTTTTCCATCTTCATGGCCTCAAGTATCATAAGAACGTCACCTTTTTTGACGGTCGATCCATTTGAAACGTTGACCGATAAAATGTTTCCGGGCATCGGCGACGTAACGTTTTCGCCATCGCCTCCGGCAGAAGGAGCCGGCGCGTTTGCGGCGGAACCGGTCTTGACTTCGTCTGCGCTTATTTCTTCAAGTGTTATTTCATAAGCGGTCCCGTTTACGGTTACTTTATACTTTTTCATAATTCGTTTACCTCATTTATTATAGTTTATTATAATTTTCTGAAAGACACAACACGGAGTGCCGAAATATCGGTCCCCATTTCTTCGGCGCAGGCGGCGGTCACGGCGGC
>JAGAAE010000013.1 GCA_017615405.1 Clostridia bacterium
AGGTCATAGCCGTCGGGGTGTTTAAGAACGGCTTTGTGGCCTTCGTGAAGACCGTCAAAGGTCCCGAGCGCAATAGCCCGTTTCAACTTTAAATACCCCCATCCAAGCGCCTGTCACGGCTTATTTATATTACATTTTACGAACAGCGCGTTTTTATCGAGCGAAACGGCGCCCAGCCCGATAAACGTATCGCCGTGGTTTACCTTGACTATCTGACCGTCCGACAGATCGGAGCCGTCGAGACGATCGAGTGAAAGTTCGCCGCCGTTAGAAAAACGGACAGCCTGTTTTTTTGTTACCGCTACGTCTTTAAGATGCAAAAGCGCGGAAGCTTCGTCTTTTATATATTCGCCGACGTTTTCGGGCGTTAAAAGGTCAAGCGCGACAGCGTCTTTTATATCAAAGTCCGAAACGAAGGTGCGTCTGAGCGCGCAAAGCGTTGCGCCGCAGCCCAAGAGGTCGCCTATGTCCCTTGCACGCGCGCGGATGTATGTCCCTTTTGAGACGGTAGCCGAAAAGGAAAATTCGTTGTTTCCGTCAAGCGGTGAAAGAAGCGAAATATCAAAGATCTCGACCTCTCTTTCGGGAACGTCGACCGTTTCTCCCTGTCTTGCAAGTTTATAAAGCCTTACTCCGTTTTGTTTTATGGCGCTGAAAGCAGGCGGAGTTTGTCTGATCTTGCCTTTGAATTTTAAAAGTGCCGAAACGATATCGTCATTCGATACGCTTACGCCGCTTTCTTTTATGATCTCTCCGGTAATATCGTCGGTATTGGTCTTTATCCCGAGTTTGACCGTTGCGACATACCTTTTATCGCTTTCCGAAAGAAAGGAGGAAAGCGCCGTCGCTTTTCCGATAAAAACGGGCAAAACCCCCGTTGCCATCGGATCGAGAGTCCCGGTGTGACCGACTCTTTTTTCATTTGTCAGCCGCTTTATTCTTGCCACCGCACCGAAGGATGTCATTCCGGCAGGTTTATCGAGGAGAAGAAATCCCTGCATCAAGAGCCTCCATTTTTCGCCCGACAACCTCAATTATCCTCTGTTTGACCTCGCTGAGCGTTCCGTTCATGGTGGCACCGGCGGCAGCGGCATGACCGCCTCCGCCGAGTTCTTTTCCTATATCCGAGGCGTTAAGAGGCGGATAGGTGCGAAGTGAGATCTTAAAGGTGTCCGATCCGGTCTGTTTTATGGATACACCGCAAATGACGCCCTCGACACTTCGCGAAATAATGGCAATGCTTTCAAGCTCGGAACCGCTGCAGCCGGTTTGTTCCTGCATCTCGGCGGTGACCGAAAGGATGATACAACGGTTGTCAAAATGGTATTCCGCGGTATCAAGTACCATACGCTCAAGCTCTAAAAGCCTGCGCGATTTGGTATCAAACATTATCTTATTGATATTGGCGGGGTCGATGCCGTATTCATAAAGCCTTGAAGCGATCATATGCGTTTTGGCGGTGACGTTGGAATACTTGAAGCATCCCGTATCGGTCGCGATGCCCGTATACATGGCGTTTGCGGCATTGGTATTGATATTTACCTTCATTTCCTCAAGAAGTTCGAAAATTATCTCGCAGGTCGCCGATGCGTCGGCGTCGAGGTAAAGATATTTCGAGAACCGTGAATTGGAAATATGGTGATCGATACAAAGGTCAACAATATCGCCGAAGGTCTCTTCAAGGGAACCTAAAAGCCCCTTTGCGGCAACGTCGACCGCAATTATTGTGGCTTCCTCTACATCAACGTTGTCGGTCTCATGGACGAAATAGTTGTATTTTCCGGGAATGACGTCTGCGCAGATGACAGCCGCGATCTTCCCGATCTCCTTTAATCCGTAAAACAACGCATATCCCGCACCCAGAGTATCACCGTCGGGCGAAGAGTGGGTGAGGATAATGAAATTATCGTGCTTTTTGAGAAATTTTGCGGTTTCACGGAGGCTTAATTCTTTGCAGATAGTATCAGCATTTTCCATAGCAATTACCTTACGTTTTATCAAATGAGTTTATAATTTCGGATATTTTGGCGCTTTTTTCGATCGAATTGTCGGGAATGAACCTGAGTTCAGGCACCTTTCTCAGTTTCAGCCTTGAACCGAGTTCACGCCGCAGATATCCGCTTGCGCTTTTGTTGAGCGCCTTCGCCGATTCTTCGGTTTTTTCGGCTCCTTCTATGGCGCTTACGTAAACGGTAGCATAAGACATATCTCCCGACACGTCGAGTTTAACGATACTTAACAGTTTGCTTATCCGCTCGTCTTTTATCTCCCTGAACAGTTCCGAAAGACAAAGACGAATATCGGAAGTGACACGATTTATTTTATAACCTGCCATTACTCACTGTACTCCTCCATTATAAACGCCTCAAAGACGTCGCCTTCCTTGATATCGGCAAATTTTTCAAGACCGATACCGCACTCGTAGCCCTGGGCTACCTCCTTGACGTCATCCTTGAAACGGCGAAGCGAAGCGATCTCGTCTTCGGTTATTACTATTCCGTCCCTGACAAGGCGTATCTTACAGGCGCGGGTGACCTTGCCGTTTGTAACGTAGCAACCGGCAATGGTTCCGACACTTGAGATCTTATATGTGTTACGGACCTCAACGGTACCGAGAACGTTTTCTCTGAATTTCGGAGCAAGCATTCCCTTCATCGCCGATTCGATCTCTTCGATACAGTCGTAAATGACCCTGTATGTCCTTATATCGACGCCGTCGCGAAGAGCGGTCTCCTTGGCAACCGTGTCGGGACGAACGTTAAATCCGACGATGATGGCGCCCGAGGTCTGAGCAAGCATAACGTCCGATTCGTTTATCGCACCTACGCCGCCGTGGATAATCGAGACCTTGACCTCGTCGTTGGAAAGCTTGACAAGGCTTTCTCTGACAGCCTCGACGCTGCCCTGAATGTCTGCCTTGACGATGATGTTGAGATTTTTGAGATCGCCTTCCGAAAGCTGGGTGAAGAGGTTGTCGAGTGTGACCTTCTGAAGGGCGTTGAATTCCTCGTCCTTTAACTTGGACTTTCTCTGTTCGACAAGCTCTCTTGCGAGGCGCTCGTCAGTAACGGCGTTGAATGTGTCGCCGCCTGTGGGAACGTCGTCAAGACCTGTGATCTCAACAGGATAAGACGGAGCCGCAGACTGTACGCGCTGACCCTTG
>JAGAAE010000127.1 GCA_017615405.1 Clostridia bacterium
AGTCGGTTTTGAAGATCGTTATGTCGCCCAACGACAGGATCAAAGAGGGTCTTAAAAAAACCCTTCCGAAGTATATCGCAAATTCTGCTTTCATGGGAGAATCCTAAATATGAAAATATTAACCGTCGAACAGATAAAGGCGGCAGAACAGGATGCCGTCGCAAGCGGTGTCCTTTCTTTCTACGACCTTATGGAAAGGGCGGCTGACAAAGCCGCGCAGTATCTTTTGGAAAACGTCGTCGGTGAGGGGACCGAGGTGTTTATCGTTTGCGGAAACGGAAACAACGGCGGAGACGGGCTTGTTCTTGCGGACAAACTCAAGAATGCCGGTTGCGCCGTTTCGGTGTTTTTCCCCTTCGGAAAGCCCGAGACCTCTCCGGCAAAGGATTATTTGAATCTGTGCGACGATCTGTGGATCGTTGAGGATATTCCCGAAAAAAGCGACGTCATTATAGACGCCCTTTTCGGTATAGGTCTTAACCGTCCGCTCGTTGACTATGCCGCAAGGGTCATAGAACGTATGAATGCCTGTAAGGCAAAAAAGATAGCCCTCGACATCCCGAGCGGCTGTTTTGCCGACGGCAGGGGCGAAAGCCCTGCTTTCATGGCGGAATTGACCCTTACCTTTATAGCACTGAAACCCTGCTTTTTCCTTCCGCCCTTCAATGAAAATTGCGGAAAGATCGAGGTGCTCGATATCGGCGTCGCCGTTTCCGAACACGCATATCTCACCATAGACAGACCCGAAAACCGTCCGCGACCCAAAAATTCGCATAAGGGCACCTTCGGTACGGTCCTTACCTTAACGGGAAGTTACGGGATGTGCGGAGCATCTGTTCTATCCGCGAAGGCGGCGCTTGTAAGCGGCGTCGGTATGGTGAAAAGTTTTGTTCCGGATAAAAACTATGCCGCATTTACGTCGAGCATTCCGGAGGCGGTCGTCATCCCTACCGAAACCTTTTCTTCGGGTGCAATGGCGGTATACGGCAGTCAGATCCAGAACGAAATGGCTTCAGCCGACAGTATCTTGATCGGCTGTGGCATAGGATCGTCGAATGAGGCGAAAAATCTCGTTAAAGCGATACTTGAAATAGCAAATAAACCGATGGTCCTCGACGCCGATGGAATAAATGCCGTAGCCGGCAACATAGAATTACTAAGGAAAACAAAGACTTCGGTAATTCTGACCCCGCACCCCGGCGAGATGGCGCGACTTTGTCAGGTCCCGATCGGGCAGATAGAACAAAACCGTCCCGGGTTTGCAAAACGCATCGCCGTCACCTACGGAAAGATCGTCGTGCTCAAGGGCGCGAACACCATCGTTGCGGCTCCGGATGGAAAGGTGTTCTTTAACCGGACCGGTAATCCCGGTCTTGCGACAGGGGGAAGCGGAGACGTCCTCGCGGGAATCATCGCCGCAAGGCTCGCTCTCGGTGAAAGTCCCGTCGAAGCGGCAAAGAACGGCGTTTGGATCCACGGTTTTGCCGCCGATAACGCACTTTCAAAATACAGTATGTCGGGATTGACGCCCTCAGATATAATTACCGAACTCAAAACACTTTAAGCTATTTAAGGAGCGGTTTTTTGAAACGGTTTTCGGCAATTATCTTATGCTTTACGTTTATGCTTTGCGGATGTGGAACAGGAAAGAAGATAAAGGTTAAAACCGATTTTTTATCGTTCGGATGTAATATCGATTATAAGGATGATAAATATTCCCTCGACGTAACCATCCTCGAAAACGGGGAGATGGACTGCTTCGTTACCGCGCCGCAGACACTTGTAGGTATGCGTTGTATAGTAGACGATAAGCGGGTAAAGATCGATTATATGGGGATAGAGATCGAAAAGAAATTAAGTGAAATACCCTTCGGAAGCGCCGTTTCGCTCTTTTATGCGGTTATGGATGACGTGAGTGGAAAGACCCTTGACAGAAGGGGAGATAATTATTATCTTTCGGGCAGGGCAAACGGGATAGAATACACACTTTTTGCAACCGAGGAGGGCATTCCCGTTTCAATAAGTTTTGAAAAAGAAAAAATATTTATGGAATTTGTAAAGTTGACCCTTGTAAATGCAAAAGAAAAATGATATGATATGTGTACGAGAAATTATTTAGGTACTAAAACGGAGGATGAATTTATGAAAAAGTTCTTTAAGTTTGTCGGTATCGTAACGTCGATATGCGCTCTTCTTGCAGGAATCGGATTGTTCTTTAAAAAGTTCTGCGGGAAAAAGTGCATTGATTGCGACGAAGAAGAGATCGAAGATTTAGAAGAGATCGAAGAGTCTTCTGAAGATACCCCGGAACCGGAAGAGGTCGAGGATCCGGAAGAAGGAGAATAATAAATGAGTGTCCTAATAACCGGCGGAGCCGGATATATCGGAAGTCATACCTGCATTGAAATGCTCGATGCGGGTTATGACGTTGTTGTTATTGACAATCTTTACAATAGTTCCGAGGAGTCGCTTAGACGGGTTGAAAAGATTACCGGAAAGAGCGTAAAGTTTTATGAAGACGACGTTCGGGATAAACAAGCGCTCGAGAAGGTATTCAAGGAAAATTCTATTGACTCCGTTATCCATTTTGCCGGTCTTAAAGCGGTCGGCGAATCGGTGAAAATGCCGATTGCGTATTATGACAACAACCTTGAAAGTACCATTTCACTTATCGAGGTTATGAAAGAGTTCGGATGTAAGAAGATCGTCTTTTCTTCTTCGGCTACGGTTTACGGCGTTGCGAAGGAAATGCCTCTTAAAGAAGGAATGCCGACCGGTGCCATCAACCCCTACGGCAGAACCAAACTTTTTATCGAAGAAATACTTAAAGACCTTTACGTTTCGGACAATACATGGTCGATAGTCCTCCTTCGTTATTTTAACCCGATAGGTGCCCATAAATCAGGGCTTATCGGCGAGGACCCCAAGGGGATCCCGAATAATCTTATGCCTTATATTTCACAGGTTGCCGTCGGAAAACTTGAAAAGCTTCACGTTTTCGGAAACGATTATAACACGGTCGATGGGACCGGTGTCCGTGATTACATTCACGTCGTCGATCTCGCTAAGGGTCACGTCAAGGCAATTGACTACGCTCTTAAAAATATCGGTTGCGAGGCGATAAACCTCGGCACCGGCAAGGGAACGAGCGTACTTGAACTGCGCGACGCCTTTGTTAAAGCAAACGACGTTTCGGTACCTTACGTTATCGACCCGAGAAGACCGGGCGACCCGGATGAGGTCTATGCCGACGCGACAAAGGCAAAGCAACTTCTCGGTTGGGAAGCTGAACTCGGCGTTGAAGAAATGTGCAAGGATACTTGGCGCTGGCAAAGCAATAACCCGAAAGGTTATGAAAAATAATAGAAAAAACAGCACGGGCGACCGTGCTGTAATATTTCCGCCCGTGGCGCAGCTGGATAACG
>JAGAAE010000128.1 GCA_017615405.1 Clostridia bacterium
AGATCGCAAGTATTGCAAGTATCACATAAATGATCTGCATATATTTTGAGACAAAAAAGCCCTTGATCAGACTGAAGATATAAATGAGGTTGCTTCGCTTGACGTTTTGTCCCGAAATAAGGTTGACCGTTCCTATCTTTCTTTCGGCATAATATATATCCGCGGTCCCCATTTTCTGACCTTTTTTAATTGGCGCATCAAAGGACTTTTCGGTCGTATGCGGAACGATGGTCACGGTCGATTCGTCGGCATTTTTCGGCAAAACCGTGACTAACGATTTGTCTATATACAACGGGATCTTATCTATATCGGAAGCCAGATTGACGTCTACCTCACACACCGGATTTTTAACGTCGGCTACCTTCTTGAATTCAAAGTTGTTGAACGCCCATTTATACAGGTTTTTGCTGTCGTAAAACTCGTGTCTTCTGCCGGGATCTACCGGGCATTTGAACATAATACAGATATAGTTGTAGCCGTTATAAGATGCCGTTGAAACGAGGCATCTTCCCGCCTCGTCGGTATATCCGGTCTTGACGCCTTTTGCATAGGCATAGTAGTAATTTGTTGTTGTATCCTGCAAGAATATGGTGGTTGAAAGGGTCCTTTCCCTTGACATATTCGTTGCCGCAAGGGTATATCTCGGCGATTCGCATATCGTCTTGAAGGTTTCATTTTTAATCGCATATTTGGTAAGAATCAGAGTATCAGCGGCGGTAGTATAATTCTGCTCATCATGAAGACCGACCGGGTTTTGATAATGAGTGTTTTTCATACCCAATTCTTTTGCTTTATCGTTCATCATTTTTACGAAGTTGTCAACGCTTCCGCCGTAACGTATCGCCAAAAGATAGGCACAGTCTCCGTAGGATGCCATAAGGACGAGATACGCAAGATCAAGCTGTGATATTTCTTCACCCGATTTAAGATTAGAGACCGAACTTCCGGTGCCGCTCATGAGTTTAAGGACTTCATCGGTCATTGCGATCTTTCCGTTCGGATCGTAATCCTTACTTTCGAGCATAAGAATTACGGTCATTATTTTTGTTATTGAGGCGGGGAACATCTTTTGGTTTTCGTTTTTCGAATAGAGTATCTCTCCGGTATCGAGCGACGCCAAAAGACAACTCTCGGCAGTGATATCGACGCCGGTAGGTTCATAGGCCGCCGCCGTCATCGGTAACGACAGAGCTGTTATTATTAAACAAAGTAAAACACAAATTATTTTTTTAGTCATACTTAGCCTCGCTTAAGAAATTCTACGAATATTATACAATAACTATTGACAAATTTGAAGTATAAAAATACAATATATTTAGTATTTTGCGAGAACCGGGTGATAGTTACGGTTTATATTACAGGTGATATGCACGGCGACATTGAGCGCCTTTATGACAAAGAATTCAGGAAGCTGAAAAAGGGCGATACCCTCATTGTTTGCGGGGATTTCGGCTATATTTTTGACGGCGGAAAATCCGAAAAACAGTTTATTAAATATTTTGCAACAAGAAAGTTCATTACGGCATTTATTGAAGGAACACACGATAATCTCGAAAAGATAAACCGTTCGCGAACGACCGTTTGGAAGGGCGGAAAGGTGCACAGGATAGACGGTAATCTGCTCCATCTTATGCGAGGTCAGATCTTCAACATTGAAGGCAACACCTTTTTCACCTTCGGCGGCGGCGAGAGCATCGACAAGGATATGCGCGTCGAAAAGGGATTATGGTGGCGAGAGGAAGAGCCTACGCCTTTTGAAATGGCAGAGGGAGCACGGCGCCTCGACGAAGAAAAATGCCGCGTTGATTACATTATAACCCACGAGCCTCCGTCTTTGGTCAAGAGCGCGGTCTTGCTCAAACGGGGCAGCATCGACAGGGTAAACAAATTAAACGGGTATTTTGAAGAATTATGTCGCTCGGTTACCTTCAAACAATGGTTTTTCGGCTCTTTGCACGAGGATAAACAGATAACGCCTCGTCATACCTGTGTTTTTTCAAAGCTGATCGCCATTGAAAGCAAAGAATAGTTTATAAAAAACCGCTCCTTAAGACTATCTTAAAGAGCGGTTATATTATTGCTTAAAATCATTTCTTATCAGTTTCGGTATCATCGGAGATATCGGCTACTATTACGTTGACCTTCGTTACGGCTATACCCGTACTCGTTTGAATTTTATCCTTAACGTTATGCTGGATCTTGTCAACCGTTTCACGAAGCTTCGCCGATTTGTAAAGAACAACGTAAATATCGAAAGAAAGGGTTCCTCCTTCGGTTTCGACCCTGACCGCCTTGATGGCGTTAAGGTTTTTGATGGCGCCCTTTATATCGATGGTTTTCTTTGTAAGACCGGCAACACCTGCGATCTCGCGCGTCGCGATCCCGGCCATCTTTTCAAGAACTTCGTTACTTACAGAAATCTCGGTTTTATTGTCAGACATCCGCCGTTTCCTCCGAATCCTTTTTTCTTATATTTTACCATATTTTTTAAAAAATGCAACTATTTTACCGTAACAATTTTAATATTTGCAAGATTTATCCCCGTCTGGGTCGTCACGACCTCCTGGATCTGCATCGTCTGAGCGGCGTTAAGCCCGTCGGATTTTACTACGATACTTGCATCGCCGGGGGTCAGCACCGCAACTACGTTTTTAAAGCCCTTACCGATAAGTATCGTTTCGATATTATTTGCTTTTTCCATATTCAGTGCAATGGATTTTATCGATTCCATTGCCTCTTTTTTGTCCGTTTCGGTCAGTTTATCGGTATCAAGGAGCTCTTTCACCTTGTTCTCCGCTTCGGTATACGCCTTTTTCCGCGAATTCTTCGCATCCTCGAAATAGTCGGTCTGGGTAACGTTCTTTGAGGACGTTTTGACCGCACTCGAGGTGTTCTTGCTGACGTAGGTTGCTTCTCCCAAATACTTTCCCGTCGAAGTAAATTTAACGTTCAGAAATATCGCCGCCGCCAGACAAACGACCATCAAAAACGCTATGACCTGACCTTTTGTAAAAACTTTGCCTTTGCTCATAATATCACCTTTGTTTATAATAGTTTAATTTCTTGCAGTTATGTAAATTCTTCTCTCGGTTATATCAAGTGCCGCCATCACGGCGCGCTTTATTTCCTCCGAAACAACCTCGTAATCACCGCCGAGACAGACTATCGCAACACCGCGTATCTCGGGCATATTTTCGGTGACGACAAGCGCCTTTTCTTCGCCGGATGAGGTTTTTACCGTAATGTGATTCGACTCATTTCTGCTGCTTGACTGTATCGCCTTTTCTCCGTCGGTCTGACTCGAATCGCTTTTTGTATCGTCGGCATACGAGTATCTTATACCGTTTTTCAGGGTCACGACGACCGTTGCCCTTTTATCACCCGTGATACCACTTACGACCGAACGAACGTTATCTTCCATACGTTTTCTGTATTCGTCGCAATCAAAATTATCTCCGGTTTTCAATTTGCTCTCACCAAATTTCGGAATAAGCGAACTAAGCCCGATTATCAATATCCCGACGAGTCCGATTATTACAAGCGTCTTCGGTTGTCTGAGTTTTTTGGGAAGTCCTTCCAATTTTTCTTTATTCAACAACTTCAATTTCATATGCCTTACCATTACCGATAGCAGAAACGATCTTTTCGATCTTTTCATCCGAATAGACCCGTATCTTAGTAATAGTTATGCTTCCCTCCTCCGTTTTATCCGTAAAAATAATAATTTTTTCAAAATTGACGTTATTCATTTTCAGTGCGTTTTCAAAAACCGCCGTTATCATTTTTTCATCGCGTTGACCGTCCGAAACAACGGATGCGGTGTTATCGGTTTTGAATTCGAGGTTAAAATTTACGGCAAAAATACCCGTCATCGCCGAAACAAGGACTAAAATCATAACGTATTTTACGGTCTTTGTCATTTTACC
>JAGAAE010000129.1 GCA_017615405.1 Clostridia bacterium
CCGAAACTTTCAACGACCGGCTTGCCCTTCTTCTTTGCAAGGGCGTTGGACGCGGCTATAAGCATACCGAACACGAAGAATCCGCCCGGAGGAAGAAGGAATATTATCATGGGATCAAGATGACCCTTTGTAACGGTCATCTCGAATATCGTTCCGTTTCCGAGAAGCTCCCTTATCATACCCATAATGGTAAGGGTGCAGGTAAATCCGATACCCATTCCGAGTCCGTCCAAAATACTCGGCAAAACGGCATTTTTGGATGCGAACATCTCGGCACGGGCAAGGATTATGCAGTTTACGACTATAAGCGGAAGGAATATACCGAGTGCCTTATCTATGCTCGGCGTAAACGCCTTGACAAGCATCTGAACGACCGAAACAAATCCGGCGATAATGGTTATAAAGGCAGGTATCCTGACCTTGCTCGGGATCACGTTTCTAAGAAGTGAAATAACCGTGTTCGAGCAGACAAGAACTATCGTTGCGGCAATTCCCATTCCTATTCCGTTCATAGCGGCGGTGGTTACCGCCAGCGTCGGGCAGGTTCCGAGGACGAGGCGAAGGGTCGGGTTTTCGGTTATTATTCCGTTTGTAAAAACTTTAAGGTTTTTATTCATCTTTGCTCGCCTCCTCGTTTTCCATTATTTCATTAAAGCGCTCCCTGGCTTCATTGACCGCTTTGGTGACCGCCTTTGAAGAGATGGTCGCACCGGTTACGGCGTTAACACTGTTTGAATCCTTCGAGGCGCCGCTTTTTACAACGGTTATTTCCTTTTTTGTCGAAAGCCCAGAATAACGGTCATAGAAATCGGCTTTGCCCGTATTTTGTCCGAGTCCCGGGGTTTCGCTCGTCGCATCAAGTACCTTTACGGCGCTTATAGTCCCGTCAACCTTGATACCGGTCATTACCTTGACTTCGCCGCCGTAACCTTTAACGTTATTGACGAAAATATAACCTGCGGTATTTCCGGCTTCGTCAAACGCTACATATTCTTCGTTCTCGGTAAGGTCATCATAAACATCATATTTGTCCGCTTTGAGCACTTCGCTCCTTGACTCTTCCTGCTCGGTTTTTTTGATTTCCTCGATTTTGCTTTCGGTCAGCAGGTTTGTTCCCGCAAGGGCGGCGGTTATAACAAGGCAAATACATATCATAACAACGGTCGGGATGATTATTTCCTTATAACGGGCAAAGAAATTGTTTTTATTTTCCATCTGTCTTTACCCCCTTAAGTCCGAACGGTTTCCTTGCGGTCAGTCTGTTGATATGAGGCACAAGAATATTCATAAGGATGATCGAATAGGAAACGCCCTCGGGCAGGCTCCCCCACTGCCTTATGACAAAGGTTATAAGCCCGCATCCGATACCGAAGATGAGTTTTCCTATGTCTGTTGTCGGGCTTGTAACATAGTCGGTCGCCATAAATATAGCGCCTAAAATAAGCCCGCCCGACAGGACGTAAACGATCGTCGTATGGAAATCAAAGCCCTTGAAAAGATATGTAAGGATCGCTATCGTTCCGATAAACGCTACCGGTATAATGGGCTTTATGACCTTGCGGATAATAAGATACAGCCCGCCTAAAATAAGGAGCATCGCCGATACTTCGCCAATCGAACCCGCCTTGCTTCCGAGAAACAGTTCCCGTATGCTTAATTGGTCGGGCGAGGAGATCGCATTCTTCATAGCGTCGAGCGGGGTCGCCATCGTTATGGTATCAGGTTCGCCGAGGACCTTGTGTGACAGCGGCTCGATATAGTTCTTCGCTCCTGCCAAAAACTGCGGGAAGGAAACGAGAAGGATTATTCTTGCGGCGATCGCCGGATTGACAAAGTTGAATCCGAGACCGCCGAACATCTGCTTTACGACGATTATCGCCGCAAAAGAGCCTATCGCCGCGACCCATAAAGGTGTTTTCGGTGGCAGGTTCATACCAAGCAGAAGTCCCGTTACAACGGCGGAAAAATCGCCGACCGACTGAGGCTTTTTAAGAATTATGTTCCATAAAAATTCGAAAAGTACCGCCGAGATAACGCATGTGCAGATGATCGCCGCCGCGTAAAGCCCGAAAAGCATACATCCCGCTATGGCGGCAGGAAGAAGGGCAATTATTACGTCGAGCATTATTCCGCTCGTCGTATCTTCGTGGCGAATATGAGGAGAGGAGGAAACGTTAAGCATGTTATTCATTATTTTTTCCTCCTTAATTCAGCTTTTGCGACCCTCATTACCTGGGTCAGTGGTCTCTTTGCAGGGCAGATATATGAACAACTTCCGCACTCCATACAAAGATTGACGTTGAGTCTTATGTAACTATCGGTGTCGCCGATACGGCTCGCCGCCTCAACGTTTGCGGGCGTCAGCCCCATCGGACATTTTTCGGCGCATCTTCCGCAGCGGATGCAGGGTGTCGAAGGAGCGACCGGCTCGGGATTTAATACCAGCACGGCGTTTGTCCGCTTTTCGATAACGCCCTCACCGTCTATGACCGAAACGCCCATCATGGGTCCGCCCATAATTATCTTGTTGAAAGACTCGTCCACGCCGCCGCAAAACTCGATGATATCCGAGACCCTGGTCCCTATCGGAGCCAGAACGTTCTGCGGCTTTTTGACGGCGGTCCCTTCAAAGGTTATTCTCTTTGCAACAAGAGGCATACCCGTTTTTATAAATCGGTAAAGCGTTCCGAGACTCGTTACGTTCATTACGATACATCCGACGTCGCTCGGAAGTTTTCCGGGCGGGAGTTGTCTCCCCGTTGCCGAATAGATAATGACCTTTTCGGCGCCCTGGGGATATTTTGTAGGAAGCTTCATCAGTTTTACCGTATCGTCGGCGTCCCTTTTGTCGGTCGCGATATCGTAAAGCTTTTTGATCGCCTTCGGCTTGTTGCCCTCAACGCAGATAACGACTTTTTTCAACTTGAAGACCTTTTTGATAAGGTAGATCGCCTCGATAACGTCGTCATAGTTTTCCATACACTCGCGATAATCGGACGTTATATACGGCTCACATTCCGCCGCGTTTACGACCAGCGTATCTATCTCGGCATCCTTAGGCGGATTGAGCTTTATATGGGTCGGAAATCCCGCGCCGCCGAGCCCGACAAGTCCGCAAAGCCGCGCCGCCTCAACGAGGGCTTTCTTCGAGCGGACGGGGAAGGGTTTAAGCGACGGATCTTTTTCCATCTTCCCGTCCGAGTCGATCTCGATGACCTCGGTCGGCTTCCCGTATAATTCCATTTGTTTTACTGCCGCTACCGTTCCCGAAACGCTTGAATGTATCGGCGCGGAAACAGGGGCTTCACTGTCGGCGATCTTTGTTCCGACAAAAACCTTGTCCCCCGCCTTGACCGTTACCTTACAGGGTGCCCCGATATGCATAACGACCGGGATAAACACCTTTTCGGGCGTTATCTTCACCGTTTCGGTCTCGGCAGTTCCCTTTAAGTGCGGCAAAGAGATACCGGCGCGTATCCTCTTTACCGGAGATAGAATTCTCTCTTTACTCATCTTTATCCTCCAAACTGCAAAGGCATAATAATACCTATACATTTTAACACAATACTTTTTGTTTTACAAGTATTTTACGCCAATTTACCGAACGATTCCGATAGTTTTTTTATATTACCTCAAAATCGCTTTTTCTGATATACTGTATGA
>JAGAAE010000130.1 GCA_017615405.1 Clostridia bacterium
CTCTTTGACGCGCTCGTTGTATTCTTCGAGTTCCTCCTGGGTAAGGAAGGCAACGCCGTTTATTCTTGTCAGCATCTTGTTTGACTGCTCATTCTTCCAATAAGCACCCGAAACGCCGGTAAGACTGAACGCCTTTAACGCCTTTGTGTAGGTAAGGTGGGGTCCGGTACACATATCTATGTACTCGCCCTGCTGATAGAAGCTGATGACGGCATCGGGATCAAGGTCGCCGATATGCTCGACCTTATATTTTTCGCCGCGCTCCTCCATAAGTCTTACCGCTTCATCCCTCGGAAGAATGAAGGGCTTTATCGGAAGATTTTCCTTGACGATTTTCTTCATCTCGGCTTCGATAGCGGCAAGTCCGTCTTCGGCAAGTCCCTGCTCACCAAGGTCGATATCGTAGTAAAAGCCCCTCTCGGTAGCGGGACCGTAACCGAAATGCGCATCGGGATAAAGCCTTTTTACCGCCTGCGCCATAATGTGCGCCGCGGTGTGTCTCAAAACCTCGTTTTGCTGCTCCGCGGATGCCTCGGCAACCGTTCCGTCCTTAAAAATGATTTTCATTGTTATCACCGTTTCTGTTTTATTGTTATATCAGACGCTTTGCGCTGTTTTTTCATTAAAAAACTGACCGTACCATACAAGGAAGGTATAAACCGTCCATATCTTCCGGCTCAGATCCACCTTGCCCGTTCTGTGCTCATCGAGGAGCTTGACAAGCTCGTCGACGTTGAAGTATTTTGCCGCATTTTCTGACGTGAAGGCGGATTTTACGGTCTCATAATAGCCGTCCTCTTTGAGCCATTCGCGGATAGGCACGGGGAATCCGAGTTTATCCTTCCTTGCGGTTCGTTTCGGCAGGGTCTTTTCCGCCGCCTTGCGGAGCGCAAGTTTTGTTGAGGTCGTGCTTACCCGGCAGTTAAGCGGAATGGTCTCGGCAAGAGCCATAACGTTTTTATCGAGGAAGGGAACGCGAAGTTCCAGTGAATTTGCCATACTCGTTTTGTCGGCTTTAAGGAGGATATCACCCATAAGCCACATATTGATATCGAGATACTGCATCTTTGTGATATCGTCCTTGTCGGCGACCTCACTGTAAAACTTATCGCACAATATCTTCGGCTCGACCGCACGCTTTGCGGCGTCGCTTTTAAGGATAACGTCCCTTTCTTTTTTTGAAAAGATATTTGCGTTTCCGATAAATCTTTCCTCGATTTTTTTACCGCGGCGAACAAGATAGTTGACACCGTGCTTTTTCGGAAGATGCTCACAGATCTTTGATATCGCCCGACGGATGAAGAAGGGCAATTTATCATAGGCGGTGAGGGTTATCGGCTCTGAATAGATCCTGTAACCTCCGAAAAGTTCATCGGCGCCTTCGCCCGACATAACGACCTTTACGTATTTACTCGCCAGATTGCTTACAAAATACAGGGCAATGGCGGCAGGATCCGCCAAAGGCTCGTCCATATGATACTGTATCTTTGGGAAGGTCTCCCAATATTCGGTCGGGGTTATGACCTTTGAAATATTTTCGACCTTTATCGTCTTTGCAAAATCCTTTGCGTAACTTATCTCGTTATAACGGTCGCCGTCATTGCTTTCAAAGCCTACCGTAAAGGTCTTATCGACGTTAGCCGCCTCGGCGATATAACTTGAATCGATGCCGCTCGAAAGAAATGAGCCAACCTCAACGTCGGCTATCTTATGCGCCTTTACCGATTCTCTTATCGTTTCATCGACCTTATCGGCATAGTAATCAAGCACGCCGGGGACCTCGTGGAAATCGGGTTTCCAATATCTTTTTGTTTCGATTTTGCCGTCCTTATAGGTTATGCTATGGGCGGGCGGAAGTTTGAAAACGCCCTTAAAGAAGGTCTCCTCGGTCGGAGAATACTGGAAGGAAAGATAATGACCGAGAGCGTCTTCGTTGAGTTCTTTTTTAAACTTCGGATGGTCAAGAAACGCCTTTATTTCGGAACCGAAAATGAGATCGCCGTCCATAACCGTATAATAAAACGGCTTTATCCCGAACATATCGCGGGCGCCGAAAAGCGTTCCGTCGTTTTTATTATAGATAACGAAGGCGTACATTCCGCGAAGTTTTCCGACTAAACCTTCGCCCCACTGCTCAAAGCCGTGAATAAGGACCTCGCTGTCGGCACGGCAGTTGAAGGTATGACCGAGCGTTTCGAGTTGTTCCCTTATTTCGGGGAAATTATAGATCTCGCCGTTGAAGACCAGCACCATAGACTTATCTTCATTGAATATCGGCTGATCGCCTTCGGCAAGGTCGATGATCGAAAGACG
Organism: Clostridia bacterium; assembly: GCA_017615405.1. Taxonomy (GTDB): domain Bacteria; phylum Bacillota; class Clostridia; order Oscillospirales; family Acutalibacteraceae; genus UBA737. The sequence continues at coordinate 2,314 of JAGAAE010000130.1, forward strand.
CCTGAAACCGAGGGCAATATTATCGTCAATATACTTGCCGGACGAATCGGGTCCTCTGTGAACGATGCGGTTCATCATCTTTTCGAGAACGTTTCCGTCATCCGCTATACTGTTTGTAAAACCTACAAAGCCACACATATAGAAGCTCCTTAAAAACTATATATTAAAAATCGATTTTTGCCTTTTTGCTGAAAACGATGCCTAAAAAACCTATCGCCGCGCCGCAAATAACACCGGCAACTGTCAGTATCGGCAGATAAAACCATACTCCCCTGCCGACTACAAACGAAGCAACAAATACCTGAACGGCGTTATGGCAAACACCACCGGCAACGCTTACACCGATCGGGCTTAAAGCCGGAAGTTTTATCAAAAGGGCGCAGACAAGGGTCGAAACAATGCCGGCGCAAAGGGAAAAAAGCAGCGAAAACGGAGATCCGAAGAGCAGCGCCGAAAGCAGGATCCTTGAAATATTTACTGCGAACGCGCCACCTATATCGCCGTTTATAAGCAGAAGTATCGCAATCGAATTCGATATGCCGAGTTTTATCCCGGGAGCTATTAAAGAGGTCGGGATCAGGAATTCAACGTATCCGAAAACTATACACAAAGAGCAAAGAAGAGAATAGATCGCCAAACGCTTTATTCTATTTCTATTATTACCCTGTTTGGAAGACATACTACAGTTTCCCCTGATTTTGATATTTTGCCCGACTTTACGCATATCTGATTTTTACAGTCGGCGCACTTCATAAAGACCTTCCCGTCCTTGATCTTCACGGTATTATGTTTAAGAGGTATTTCTCTGTCCTCGGAGATCTTTCCTTCATAAACGACAGAATTGTTTTGCTTAACAACTACCGTTTTCCCGTCTTTTTTCATCAGCTCAACGATAAAAAAGCCGAGTACCGAGATCAAAATCAGTGAGATGGAAAGAATTACGTCGGTTTTTTTAAGTATTTTCACAAGTCAACAGCCCGGATCATCAGTTTTTAAGACTTTGCATCGGAGCAGGTATCCTTCCGCCACGATCAATAAATCTCTTCGGGCTTTTTGAAATATTTATATTCATAACAGGTCCCGAGCCTAACAATCCACCGAATTCGAGTTCTTCTCCGACGTCCTTACCTATCGCGGGGATAACGCGAACGGCAGTCGTTTTGGTATTGACCATTCCTATTGCCGCTTCATCGGCGATTATCGCGGAAATGACCTCGCTCGGGGTCTTGCCCGGCAGAACTATCATATCAAGACCGACCGAACAAACGGCGGTCATTGCTTCCAACTTTTCGATGGACAGGGTCCCTTCCCTTGCCGCCTCGATCATACCGGCATCTTCGGAAACGGGGATAAATGCGCCCGATAATCCGCCGACCGATGACGAAGCGGTAACGCCGCCCTTTTTAACGGCGTCGTTCAGCATCGCGAGAGCAGCGGTAGTCCCGTGGATACCGCACTGTTCAAGCCCCATCTCTTCAAGGATCCTCGCGACCGAATCACCGACAGCCGGAGTCGGCGCAAGTGAAAGATCCACGATACCGAAGGGTATCCCGAGCCTTTCGGATGCGACGGTGCCGATGAGTTGACCCATTCTCGTTATCTTGAATGCGGTCTTTTTTATTATCTCGGCTATCTCGCCGACGTCTCCGTCGGGACGTTTCTTTATTGCGGACTGGACGACACCCGGTCCGGAAACGCCGACGTGGATGGCGCAATCGGGTTCGCCGACGCCGTGGAACGCCCCTGCCATAAACGGGTTGTCCTCCGGGGCGTTGCAGAGCACGACAAGTTTAGCGGGTCCTATACAGTTATTGTCCTTTGTAAGCTCGGCGGCACGTTTGATTATAACGCCCATTTCTTTAACGGCGTCCATGTTAATGCCGGATTTTGTCGACCCGATATTGACCGACGAGCAGATATTTTTTGTCCTTGCGAGGGCCTCGGGGATGGATTCGATCAGTTCCCTGTCGCCCGCCGAATAGCCCTTGTGAACAAGGGCGGAATAGCCTCCGATAAAATCGACGCCGGTATCATCGGCGCATTTTTGAAGGATCTCGGCATACTTTACGGGATCTCCGCCCGAGACGGCAACAAGCATTGCTATCGGAGTGACCGATATTCTCTTGTTTATTATCGGGACTCCGTATTCACATTGGATATCGTTTACCGTTTTGACAAAGTTGCCCGCTTTGCCCATTATCTTCTTATAAATCTTTTCGCAGGACCTGTCGATATCCGAATCGGCACAATCAAGCAAGGATATACCCATCGTGACGGTTCTTATATCCAGATTTTCCTGCTCTATCATATTTACGGTTTCTATTATATCTAAAAGATTCAGCATAGCGGTTCCCTTTTATATTTTATGCATTGAGTTAAAAACGTCTTCGTTTATTACGCGGATGTCAAGCCCCGTCTGCGCCGACAACTCTTTAAAATCCGCGATCAGTTTCGGAATGATGGATGATCCGTTTTCAAATTCAGTAAGCATTACCATAACAAAAACGTCCTTAAGTACCGACTGGGAAATGTCGATAATATTGACGTTTCTGTTTGCACAGATCGTACTGACCTTGGCGGTTATGCCTACTTTATCTTTTCCGATTATGGTTATAACGCTTCTCAAAATAATCAGTCCTCTTCCTTTTCAGATGCTGTTTCTTCGGCGTTCGCCGGATCTTCGTTTTTTTTCGGTTCTTCGATTTCTTCGTACTCGGGCGTATCGCTCTCATCTTCTTTTACGACGTGAATGGAAAAAACGTCGTAAAAGACCTTGGTCATCAGTGTGCAAAACAGTGCCGCACCGCTGGTAATAAAGAACGGGAAATAGAAAAACCCTGCGACAAACATTATGGCACCGGCAATAAGGCAGCAAAGACCAAACAAGAACAGACTTTTTTGATTTTCTTTAATAAATATCCTGTCGTTTATAATATTCTTTGCGACCTTCCGTATCTCCCATATTGCAAGAAAAGCAAAGGGAACGCAGGGGTAGCAGGTCGAGATCAGGACGGTCGGAAGGGTGTCCGGTCTTTTTTTGATTTCGGTATACCAAAAAGCGCCTTTCGGCAGTAAAAAAATCAAGGCAATCAGCACGACGAAAAGCAAATATGACGATATCAGCAGTGTCCACGCGCTAATTTTATATTTCTTCATGTCAGAGTCCCCCTCTATAACATATCAATTATACCA
>JAGAAE010000131.1 GCA_017615405.1 Clostridia bacterium
AATCGACGGTAGCGCCACGTTAAGGATCTTTGAAAACGAAAAGACCCTGATCGAAACGGATTTTGAAAACGAATTTTCGTATTCTCCCGAAAATCCGATACTCTGGAACGCCGAAAAACCGTTTCTTTATGGATTCGAGCTTGAGCGCAACGGCGAGATCATCACCCTCAAATCAGGGCTTAGGGATATAAAGATCTCTGAAAACTATGAACTTCTTATAAACGGTGTTCCGGTAAAACTTTTGGGCGTTAATCACCATGACACGAGTAAATTCAGAGGCTGGTGCCAGACGAAGGAAGAGATATGCAAAGATCTTTCGCTTATGAAAGAACTTAATATAAACTGCATCCGGACCTCGCATTATCCCCCCGTTCCGCAGTTTATGGAAATATGCGACGAGATGGGATTTTACGTCGTTTGTGAGACCGATATCGAGACCCACGGCTTTGCAAGGAGGACCGCCGGAGGCAACGGCTATGACGTTTACTCAAACGACTGGCCATGCTCAAGGAAGGATTACGAAGCCGAGCATATCGACAGAATGGAGCGAATGGTCGAGCTTTATAAGAACTTCCCCTGCGTCGTTATGTGGTCGACCGGAAACGAGAGCGCCCACGGCGCAAATCATATTAAAATGATCGAATGGACAAAGAAAAGGGACAACACCCGTCTTATCCATTGCGAGGACGCCTGCCGCAAGGGACAGTTCCATAATTCGGACGTCTATTCGATGATGTATTTAGGCTACGACGACCTTGAAGGCAAGGCGCTTTCAAACGATATAAACCGTCCTGTTTTCCTCTGTGAGTATTCCCACGCGATGGGCAACGGACCCGGCGACCTCGTTGATTATTGCGATATTTTCTTTAAGTATAAAAAGATAATCGGCGGTTGTATCTGGGAATGGGCGGATCACGTCGTGACCGAAAACGGCGTCGAGAAATACGGCGGCGATTTTGAAGGGGAACTTACCCACGACGGCAACTTCTGCTGCGACGGGCTTGTTTTTGCCGACCGTTCTTTCAAGGCGGGCTCTTTGGAGGCGAAATACGCCTATCAGCCGATGAAAGCAACCTATCAAAACGGAAATTTAAAGATCGAGAACCGTCTTAGTTTTACGAATCTTAAAGAATTCACTCTCGGTATCGAAATCAAGGTCGACGGAAAGACGGTTTTTATTGATGAAAAGATACTTGAAATCGCCCCACTTGAAACGGCGGAGCTTCCGATAGACTATAAGACGGCAGAATGTGAACACGGAGCGTATCTTGACGTTTCTCTTAAAAAAGACGGCGCCGAGATCGCCCACGAGCAGTTCGAACTTCCCTTCACTCTTAAAGAAAAGTTGACCTCCGATGAAAAAGCAAAACTTACGGAAGACAAGTATAATATCTACGCTGAGGGAAACGGATTTTCATATACCTATTCTAAATTTTACGGCGGATTTACAAGTATTATTGTCGGCGGCAAAGAGCAGCTTGCCGAAAAGACAAAGCTTTCGCTTTTCAGGGCGCCGACCGATAACGACCGAAATATCATTAACAAATGGGCGAATATGAATATCTGGGAAGGCGAGAATTTAGACGTTTCCTTTTCGAAAATATATGATTCAAGGATCGAAAACGGTGATATCCTGACCGAAGGTTCGATCGCCGGGATATCCCGCGTTCCGATATTCAGGTATACGACGAATATTTCGGTTTTTGCCGACGGCAGGATAGAAGTTAAGCTTTCGGGCAACGTCCGAAAAGGTGCCGTTTATCTGCCGAGGCTCGGTTTTGAATTCCCGCTTTGTAAAGAGAATAAAGAATTTAAGTATTTCGGTATGGGACCGTTTGAAAACTATATCGATATGCACCACGCTTCGCGCATTGATCTTTTCAGTAGTGATGCCGACCGCGAGTACGTAAACTACGTACGTCCGCAGGAACACGGCAATCATATAATAACCGATATGCTGAAAATCGGGAAACTTGAATTTTCGTCGCCCGACAAATTCAGTTTCAACGTTTCAAATTACAGCATAGAGGCGCTTTATAAGGCAAACCACACCGATGAGCTTCAGAAGGACGGTAAAGTTCATCTGAGGATAGATTATAAGGTTTCGGGCATAGGATCTAATTCCTGCGGACCGAAACTGCTTGAAAAATATCAACTTTGCGAAAAGGAAATTAACTTTTCGTTTACGGTCAGACCGTTGCTTTAACGTTTGTTTTTTGATTTCCGGGAGATGAATATAAATGAGTGAGGACGAAAGTTACAAAAGTGAAAGGCGCCAGTATATTTCGATGATAATATGCTGGCTTGCCTACACGAGCGCCTGCGTGGCGAGGTTCAGTTACAGCGCAAATATCGCGTCGATCGAAACGGATTATGACGTGAATAATGCGAGCGCGGGGCTTGTTATGACCTTCTTTGCCGCCGCCTACGGAGCAGGGCAATTTATACACGGCGCATTATGCAGGCATTACCCTCGAAGGCAAATAGTCCCGATAGCCCTTATCGTGGTGTCCGCTATAAATCTTTCTTTGTTTTTCGGGGTCCCGTTTGGGGCGATAAAGTATTTATGGCTCGTTTCGGCGGTCTTTCAGTCCATCCTATGGCCGATGTCTTTGCAGATAATCAGCGAAAACGTCGGTAAGAAACTGATGCCGCGAGCGGTGCTTCTTATGAGTACCACCACCTCGCTCGGCACATTCCTTGTATATGGAGTCAGCGCCGTTTTTGTAGGCATAAATTATCGGCTTACCTTTGCGTTTTGCGCCACATTGTTGTTTGCTTTTGCGATCATATGGTATATAAGCTATAAACCGGGGCACTTTGTTAAGGATAAAAAAGCGGAAGAAAGCAACACCGGAAAATCAAAAGATAAATTTATCTATATCCTCTTTCCCGTTATTTTGCTCGGGCTGTTTTCGCTCGCAACCAATTTTATGAAGGACGGTATACAGACCTTTGTTCCGGTAATAATCGGATCGATAAAGAAAATGCCGGACAGCTTTTCGCTTCTTTTATCCCTCGTTCTGCCTCTGTTCGGAATTTTCGGTTCGGTGATGGCGGTAGCCTTAAACAAAAAGATACCGAAGGCGATACCGCTCTGTCTTTTCTTTTTCGGGTTTATTTCCCTTTTCAACCTGGTGGTGCTTCTGTTCGGGAAAAACCTTTTCGTCACGGTAATATCCTTCGGCATCCTTGAACTTCTGCTTCACGGAAATTCGATCGTCATAGTAAGCATTTTCCCGCTTGCAATGAGGGAAAAAATGGGTTCGGGCGCTCTTGCCGGGATACTGAACGGTGCCGCATACGTAGGAACGGCGCTTTCGACCTTCCTTCTCGGAAAAATCGCCGACGTAACCGGAGGATGGTCTGCGGTTTTTGCCACCCTGTTCGGCGTGGCAATGAGTTCGGTCATATTCGCGACGGTATATCTTTTGTTTTCGGTCAAGCAGCCGAAACTGAATATATAACGCGCGTCAAGGTTATATCTGTCCTAAGATGACAACAAAAATTTCGTTATTAACACTTTGTTTAACATTTACGGTAAAAATAGTGTTAGAATATGTAAAAATCAATTTGGAGGAGCCGAAATGATCAGTGTTACCGGGCTTTCCAAGAGATACGGAAGTTATCTTGCGGTAAGCGATATAAATTTTGAAATCAAAAAAGGCGAAATAATCGGCTTTTTGGGACCTAACGGTGCAGGTAAGTCAACGATCATGAATATCCTTGCGGGTTATCTTTCGATGACGCAGGGGTCTGTCACGATCGACGGCTATGATATCGTCGATTATCCCGAAAAGGCAAAGAAAAAGATCGGATATCTGCCCGAAATGCCGCCTTTATACGTTGATATGAAGGTCAGGGAATATCTTGAATTCATATACGATCTTAAAAAGGTAAGATTTCCGAAGAGACCGCATATCGACGAGGTCATGAAACTCGTAAAGATAACCGACGTTCAGAACAGACTTATAAAAAATCTCTCAAAAGGATACAGACAAAGGGTCGGATTCGGCGCGGCGCTTGTCGGCAATCCCGACGTTCTTATCCTTGACGAGCCGACGGTCGGTCTTGACCCGAAGCAGATACTTGAGATAAGAAACCTTATAACGAAACTCGGTAAGAATCATACCATCATCCTGTCTTCCCACATCCTTTCGGAAATTCAGGCAGTCTGCGAGCGTATAATTATAATCAATCGCGGTCACCTGATCGCCGACGATACCACCGATAATCTTTCAAACAAGGTATCGCACGAGCAAACCGTTTCCGCCAAGATCATTTGCGATGAAGACAAGATGATAGAGTCTTTGAAGATGATCGACGGCGTCAGATCGGTGACCTCGATGGGCAAGGTTGAAAAGGGCGCCTATGAATTTGTCATCGAGCCGGAGCGTGGAAAGGATATCCGTGCCGCCGTCTTTGACAAGGTCGTATCGATGGGAAAAACCATGCTTTCATTCAGAGATAACGCCGTGTCGCTCGAACAGGTATTCCTGCGCCTTACGGAGGCTACCGACGAGGAGCTGGAAACAATGCTTTCAACTAAGGAGGAAGAAGAATGACAGCCGTTTTTAAAAGAGAATTCAAATCATATTTCATTACCCCGATAGGGTACATCATTCTTGCCATTTTCTATGCTTTTTTAGGGCTGATGTTTTCCTCTGCATATAGTGTCGGCAGTCCCGATATAACCGCCGTCATTTCGGCGACAAGTCTTATAAGCCTGTTCCTTATCCCGGTAATAACCATGCGGCTTATCTGTGAAGACCGCAGGCAAAAGGTAGATCAGGCGCTTATGACCGCGCCGGTGAAACTCGTTTCGATAGTTTTGGGGAAATTTCTTGCGGCGTTTACGATCTATGCGCTTTGTTTTGTTCCGACCGTCGTTTTTGAGATAATCTTTGCTTCAAAGGTAAAGATAAATGCGATGAGTTATATTTATTCCCTTATCGGCGTTATGCTCTTGGGAGCCGCGCTTATTTCGATTGGTATGTTTATATCCTGCCTTACCGAGAGTTCGGCGGTCGCGGCAATTCTTTCGATCGTTATAAATTTTGTCGTCTTTCTTATGCCGACCTTCTCGTCTATGGTCAAGGACGTTAAATATTTCAGCTGGCTTTCAAAGGTTTTCGACAAAATGGCGTTTATGAACGCTTATGAAAGTTTTAACAACAACATTTTCAAGGTTGCGGACATAATTTACTTTTTAAGCATAGTTGCGATTTTCGTCTTCCTGTGCGTTCGTTTCCTTGAAAAGAAGAGATGGTCTTAAAGGAGGTTCAAAGATATGAATAACGACGTTAATTCAACCGAAAATAATACCGGGAAGGTGCCTGATCCTTCAAAAAAGAATAGATACAAAATGATGAGAAATCAACTGCT
>JAGAAE010000014.1 GCA_017615405.1 Clostridia bacterium
GTTTCGAGGGTCTCCTTCGTAACGTGAACGTGACGGGCTGAAATTTCAACCATAACTTCTTTTGCCATTTTTAATATCTCCTTAAATAAATTGCTAACAATAATTTTACCACAATTTTTGAAATTTACAAGGGGTTTTATTAAATTCGGGCGGATAATATCCGCCCCTACGAGATGTATCAATATTGCCTTATCGTCTGATATCCGATGTCTGCCGTCTGACATCCGATATCTGACGTCCGACATCTGTCATCTGATATCTGTCTTCATTTCGCCCAATATTTCCGGTCGAGTGTCCTGAACCTTATCGCCGACAAAACGTGGCGTTTTTCAATCATTTCGCTTTGGTCAAGGTCGGCGATCGTGCGCGAGACCTTCAATATCCTGTCGTAGGCTCTCGCGCTCATCCCGAGTTCATCGAAACAACGGTTAAGATACACCGAGGCATCCTCCGTGAGAACGCAGAATTCCCTGAGCATTTTAGGCGTTAGCCGCGCGTTGCAGGTAATGCCTGTACCCTTGTAGCGTTCTATCTGTATTCTTCTTGCTTTGTTGACCCTCTCTCTTATCTCTGCCGAGGTCTCTTCGCGGGAATTATTGCTTATAGCGTTATAATCGACCGGCGGCACCTCGATATGAAGATCGATCCTGTCAAGCATGGGACCCGAGATACGGTTAAGGTATTTTAAAACCATATTAGGCGTGCAGGTGCATTGCTTGGTCGGGTGCCCGTAGTTGCCGCAGGGGCATGGATTCATCGCCGACACCAGCATAACCGAACTCGGATATGTCGCGCTTCCCGAGGCGCGCGAAACGGTGATAACACCGTCCTCGATAGGTTGCCTTAAAGCCTCCATAGCGTCGCGCTTGAATTCGGGCAGTTCGTCAAGAAACAACACGCCGTTGTGCGCAAGGGATATCTCTCCGGGTTTAGGTATCGTTCCGCCGCCCGTAAGTCCCACCGCCGAAACCGAATGATGCGGTGAACGGAAGGGTCTGACCGTAACGAGCGGATCCTCCTTACTTAATATCCCCGCGATCGAATGTATCTTGGTCGTTTCGATCGACTCCTCAAAGGTCATCTCTGGCAGAATGGTCGGGATCCTTTTTGCGAGCATCGACTTTCCGGCTCCGGGAGGTCCTATCATAAGTATGTTATGACCGCCTGCCGCCGCGACCTCAAGCGCCTTTTTCGCCGCCAACTGTCCCTTGACGTCGCTGAAATCGGGGAGCACCGCCGCCGTTTGCTTTTCGGGCTTTACAAAAACCGCCTTTTCGAGCTTTTGCTCCCCTGAAAGGTGGAGAATCAGTTCCTTGACGTTTTTAACGCCGTAAACCGAGATCCCGTCGATAACGGCGGCTTCCGAGGCGTTTTCCTTCGGAACATAGATGCTTTCGATACCGTTTTGCTTTGCGGCGATAGTCATTGCGAGGATGCCGTTTATCGGTCTTATATTGCCGTCTAAGGATAACTCGCCGATAAAAACACCGTCCGAAACGGGAACGGTTATCTGCTTTGAAGCCTTTAAAATCGCGAGGAGGATGGGGAGATCGTAAAGAGCGCCCTCTTTTTTCTTGTCGGCAGGGGCTAAATTGACGGTTATTCTCCCGGTAGGGAAGGAAAATCCGCAGTTCTTAACGGCGGCGCGCACCCTGTCGCGCGATTCCTTGACCGCGGTGTCGGGGAGCCCGACGATATCAAATACCGGAAGACCGCCGCTGACGTCAGCCTCGATCTCGACCATATATGAATCTATACCGAAAAGACCTACACTTTTGATTTTTGAAAACAACTGAACCGTCACATCCTTATGAGTTTCTTGTATCATTATACATTAAGAGCGGTACTTTTTCAATACCGGGAAAAGCAAAAGGTTTCCGCCGTTTGGCAGAAACCTCCTATAATAAAGGGACGCTATCGGTTATTCAAGGGTAAGCCCTGACCTACCGCCGATAAAGGATATCCGTTTTATGCCCTTATACATATTATTCAAAATCAGGAAATGGGTGATTTTCTTATAAAAAGAATTCCCAAAGTGTTTCTTCCGCAGTGGGACGAAATGGTGCAGCTTGCGTGGGTCGCGAAAACCTCGTCGAAATAGTTATAGCCTCTTACTATCTCGATAAGTTCCTTGACTATCTCATCGTCAACGCCGCCATGGGTTAAAAATACGCGGTTTTTCTCGATACTATCTAAATCGTCAAGGCGTTCCTTGATGTATTCTTTAAGCACTTCGGCATATTTGCCGCGATACTTTTTTCCGACCCCCATCTTGCCGTTCTTGACCTCGATACAGGGTTTTAACTTCAAAAGATTTGCTCCGAGGACAGAGAGGGCGGAACACCTTCCGCCTTTATAGAGATATTCAAGGCTGTCAATGACGAACGAAGCCTCAACGCGGTCCCACATAGCCTGAACCTTTTCGGCGATCTCTTTGGCGGGAAGTCCCTGCTCGACCATATCACAGGCGGCAAGGACCAAAAGTCCACCGCCGGAGGAAAGATTTTTTGTATCGATAACGTAGACGTCTTCAAATTCGCTTGCGGCTATGACGGCGTTGTTGTAGGTGGAAGAAAGCCCCGAACTCAGCGAAAAGAAGATGATCGACGCGCATTCCTCTTTTAAACTTTTGAAGTATTCGATGTATTCCCCGACGTTGATGGCGGACGTTTTCGGTAAAATGCCGGTCTTCGCATGAAAATCATATATCTTGTCGGAGTCGATA